>JAGUXS010000087.1 GCA_020061725.1 Patescibacteria group bacterium
AATTTGCATTCTAGTTTTTTTCTTATTTTACTTTTAGATTTTGTTTTCGCAGGCGAATATTCTTAGGGGTAATTTCTAAATATTCATCTTCGGCTATAATTTCTAATCCACGCTCTAACGTTAATTCCATTGGCGCGGTTAATTGAATTGCCATATCCGATCCCGAAGCTCTCATATTTGTAAGTTGCTTGCCTTTAATTGGATTAACTACCATATTATAACCTTTTGCAGTGTTACCAATAACTTCGCCTTCATAAACATCAACATTTGGATTGATATATAAAACTCCGCGATCTTGAAGATTAAAAAGAGAGTATGCTAATGCTTTGCCAGTTTGTCCAGAAATCATAGAACCAACGCTATGTTTTTCAATCTCGCCAATATATGGTTTAAAACCAATCCCTTCACTGCATAAAATCCCCTTTCCTTTAGTGTCTATAATAAATTCTCCGCGATAACCCAAAAGTCCGCGAGTCGGAATTTGAAAAATTAATCTAATATAATTTTGCTCTGGTTTTATTTCTAACATTTCTCCCTTTCTTTTAGCCATTTTTTCTATAATACTTCCGACAAATTCTTGCGGCGTGTCAATTATTACCTCTTCAAATGGCTCGTGTTTAACGTCATTTATTTCTTTTATAATCGCTTGTGGCTGTGAAACTTGAATTTCAAATCCTTCGCGCCGCATATTTTCCAACAAAATAGCAATATGTAATTCGCCACGACCGTAAACTTTATAATATTCAATGGGCGAAAAATCTATTTTTAAACCGACATTAATTTCCAATTCTTTTTCCAAACGTTCTTTAATTTGACGATTAGTGACAAATTTTCCTTCTTTGCCGGCAAAAGGAGAATTGTTAACTAAAAAATTTAAACAAATTGTCGGCTCGTCTATTTTAATAATTGGCAAATTCTCTTGATTTGCGTCAACGCAAATTGTATCACCGATATAAATTTCCGACAATCCAGCTATCATTATAATATCGTTGCCTGTTGTTTGCAACACTTCTTTTCTTTGTAAACCTTCAAAAGTAAATAATTTAGAAACACAACCAGAAATAATTTTATTAGATTGTTTTTTGATAAAAACTCTATCCCCTTTTTTTATTGTTCCTTGATAAATACGACCAATGCCTAAACGACCCAAATAATTATCATACGCCAAATTAAAAGGTTGAAACACAAATGGCAATTTTTCTTCAACTTTTATTGGTAAAACTTTTTCTAAAATTATATCCAAAAGAGGGGTGAGATCATTAGAATCGTCGTCTAATTTTATTTTAGCAATCCCCTGTTTAGCAATTGAATAAACAGTAATAAAATCCAATTGTTTGTTATTAGCTCCTAAATCCATAAAAAGTTCCAAAACTTTTTCATGAACCCATTCCGGTCGAGCGGCCATTTTATCAATTTTATTAATAACAACAATCGGTTTTAATCCCAAAGCCAATGATTTTTTTAAAACAAATTTAGTTTGAGGCATTGGCCCCTCTTGCGCGTCAACAATTAAAAGCACAGAATCAATAGAACGCAAAACTCGCTCCACTTCTGAACCAAAATCCGCATGACCAGGGGTATCAACGATATTAATTTTAGTCCCTTTGTAAAAAACAGAAGTATTTTTAGAATAAATTGTAATGCCTCGCTCTTGTTCTAAAATATTAGAATCCATACTCACAGAATCATCAATAACCATCTTAGTTTGACGCATTAACGCATCGGTTAAAGAAGTTTTTCCATGATCAACATGAGCAATAATGGCAATATTTCTAATTTCCATACAAAAATAATTAACACACTAATTCCATAGCCTCCATAAAAAGGAGGATATGAAACTAAAATAAATGAACAATTACTAGTTTCAAACTTACTTACCTACACACATTATTTTTTTATTTTTTAAATCATCCAGGGATAAATATAAAATTTATTTTTTCTTGCGCCATTTAGGCTTATTAAATAATAATTGTTAATTTTATATTTTTCATTAAAAAAAATAATATTTTTTAGATTAAATTGTTCAAAATTCAATTTTACTTCTATCGGCAAAATTTTATTTTTATTTTTTAAAATAAAATCAATCTCTTTTTTATCTTTTGTCCGCCAGTAAAATATACCGTCTTTTTTATATTTTTTTACCAACTCGGCAAAAATTGCCGTCTCAAATACATTGCCAATAATTTCTTTTTGTAATCCTTTTAGCCATAATACTTGCATTAAACCGCTATCATAAAAAAATATTTTTGGCGTTTTAAAAAGTTCAGAACGGATATTTTTATTATATGGCCTTATTAATTTAATAATATAAGTATTTTCTAAAATAAATAAATATTTTTCTATTGTCTGCTTAGCAATATTACAAATATTAGATAACTCTGTAATGTCTAATAAATTGCCGCTTTGGCAAGCCAATGTTTCTAATAATTTATTAAACTTATCAATATCTTTTATTTCAGCCAAATCTCTAATATCTTTTCTGATATAAGTGTCAATAATTTGCTGCAAATATTTTTCTTTTAATTCTTTTTGCGGAGTTAAAACAATTTTTGGGTATCCACCATATAAAACATATTTTTTAAATAAATTTTTTAACTCATTAACTTTTTTTTCCGTAAAAATTTTATTTTTTTCAAAATAATAATTTTTGAACGTTAAAAATTCTTCAAAAGATAAATTTAAAATTTCAAAATTAACAGTTCTGCCAACTAAAGAATCTTTAAACTTGTTTTTAATTTCAAAACTGGAAGACCCTGAAATTATAAGTTTAATATTTTTATGATGATCGGCAATTAATTTTAAAAACATTGACGGATTATTCAGGTATTGAATTTCGTCTATAAAAACAAATATTTTTTTCTTAAAAGATTTTATTTTATCATTAAACGCAAAACCTTGCTCTTGCAAATGATTTATAAATTCTTCAACCCCTGAGTCTAAAATTTTTACAAATCGCGAATCTTCCAAATCAATATAATAAGTGGATTTATTTTTTTCTTTTAAGTATTGTTCTATTTGATATAAAATACATGTTTTGCCAACTTGTCTTGCTCCATGTAAAACGATAATATCGTCAATAAAAAGATATTTTTTAATTTCATCAAAAATAATTCTTTTATATATTTTTCTTTTCATAATTTATGATTTATTTAAGGTTTATGACTTATTAACCTTATTTTAAATCAAACTTAAAGTAAAGTCAAGTTTAATTTAAGTAGAGGTATTCTTTACGAATGCCATAAATAATAAGGGCAGACGCAAAAACAAACCGCTATGAATAAATGAACATAAAATTAGGGCGGAGAGAATATACTATGATTTATTAAATTTAACTAAAATTAGAAAATTATCATTTTTTACATTTTGGCTAATTTAAGCTTAAATTATATTTTTTACTTTCTATTTTTTTACAATCTAAAATATAATTTAGATAAAATAATATGAGGACGGTTTATAACCATCCTCTACAATTCCAAATTATTTATTTTTCTTTTTATTTTCCACAACATTTTTTATATTTTTTCCCACTACCACATAAACATAAATCATTTCGACCAATTTTTTGATTTAAATTATTTAATCGAGATATTTTTTTTTCATCCGATGCATTCAATTTAATATTGCTTTTTTGCATTATTGACGGGGCTATTGCGGTTGCTAAACCAACTTTATAAATACTATAAACAATTTGTTTTTCAATAATATTTATTAATTCATTAAACATTCTATAAGCCTCTTTTTTAAATTCAATCAACGGATCTCTTTGTCCATATCCACGCAAACCAATTCCTGTTTTTAAATAATCAATGGCTTCTAAATGTTCAATCCATAAATTATCAATGCTACGCAACATAATTCCCTTTTCTATTTCTTGCATATATTTTTCTTTTTCAGAATCGTCGCTAATTAAATTTACTTTTTTTTCAAGTTCATCGTAAGATTGTTGAGATAATTTAACTAAATATTGAATAATCTTTGTTTTTGCCATTATATCTTGAACTCTATCACCAGCTTCTCTTTTTATATCTTCTAATTTTATTCTAACTTCTTTTGGAATAAAAAAAATAGTATTGCTAACTTCATAAATTTCTTCCAGATTCCATTCTTTTTCATCTTCCATAGAAGTGTGAAAAAAAACAACTTGTTCAATTTCTTTTTCTATCATTTCTAAAATCATTTGTTTTAAACTCTTTGTTGGGTTTAATATTCCACGTCTTTTTTTATAAATAGTTTCTCGATGCTTATTTATTACATCGTCATATTCAAGCAAGTGTTTTCTAATATCAAAATTATATCCTTCAATTTTATTTTGAGCGGCCTCAATAGAACGAGAAATCATTTTATTTTCAATTGGCATATCGTCTGGCAAACCAAGACGATCCATAAGATTTTTCATTTTTCCCGAACCAAAAATTCTCATTAAATCATCTTCCATTGAAACAAAAAATTGAGAACAACCCGGATCTCCTTGACGTCCAGATCGTCCTCTTAATTGATTATCAATTCTTCGCGCTTCATGTCGTTCGCTTCCTATGACACATAAACCGCCCAAAGAAATTACTTCGTCATGTTCCTTTTTCCATTCTTGATGACTTGCAAAGTTTGAATTTTGAATTTGTGATTTATCATTTTCATTATTAGTTTTGACATTTGAATTTTGATATTTAAGTTTGCTTGGTGGAATACCGCCAAGCATTATATCTACCCCTCTTCCCGCCATATTTGTGGCAATGGTTATTGCCCCCTTTTTTCCCGCTTGAGCGATAATTTCCGCTTCTTTCCAATGATTTTTAGCGTTTAAAATTTCATAAGAAATTCCATTTCTATCTAACATTTTTCCCAATAATTCATTTTTTTCAATAGAAATAGTGCCAACTAAAACTGGCTGTCCAATTTGATTTAATTCTTTAATTTTTTCTACAATCGCTTTAAATTTTCCTTGTTCTGTTTTATAAATTTTATCTGTTAAATCTTTTCTAATCATTGGTTTATTGGTTGGAATTACAACAACGTCTAAATTATAAACTTTGGAAAATTCTTCAGCTGAAGTAACGGCTGTGCCAGTCATGCCTGCTAATTTTTTATACAAGCGAAAATAATTTTGAAAAGTAATTGTCGCCAAAGTGACGCTTTCTTTTTGAACTTGAACCCCTTCTTTTGCTTCGATCGCTTGATGAAGTCCTCCAGAATAACGTCTCCCTGGCATTAAACGTCCGGTAAATTCATCGACAATTAATATTTCTCCTTCTTTAACCACATAATCTCTATCACATTTAAAAAGCGTTTCTGCTTTCAATGCCTCTTCTAAATGATGGACTAAATTAATTCCCCCTTCGGTATAAATATTTCGCATTCCTAACATTTTTTCCATTTTAGAAATCCCCTCTTCTGTTAGAGTAGCGGCTTTCATTTTTTCATCAATATTATAATCTTCATTTTCTTTAAGGCGACGAACCAATTGAGCAAATTGATTATATTGCTCTGCTGATTCTTCTGCTGGCGCAGAAATTATCAAAGGGGTTCTCGCTTCATCAATTAAAATACTGTCTACTTCGTCAATTATCGCGTAATAAAACGGCCTCTGATTTATTTGATTTAAATCATAAGCCATGTTGTCTTTTAAATAATCAAACCCAAATTCATTATTTGTCCCATAAGTAATATCGCAATCATATGCTTCTTTTCTAGAAATAACTTGTAATTTGTAGCTTGTGACTTGCAGACTTTTTTCCTCAAAAAATTTAAATGCCGCTTCATGCGCTATACAACCCACAGACAACCCTAATAGATGGTATATTTGTCCCATCCATAACGCATCTCTTTGAGCTAAATAATCATTTACAGTAACTATGTGTACTCCCATACCATTTAGAGCGTTAAGATAAGCTGGCAAAGTTGCAACTAAAGTTTTTCCTTCTCCAGTTTTCATTTCAGTAATTTTTCCTTGATGAAGAATAATTCCACCTAAAAGTTGCGCGTCAAAATGTCTTTGCTTTATTGTTCTTTTTGCGGCCTCTCTAACAACAGCAAAGGCTTCTGGCAAAATACCATCCAAAGTTTTTCTTTTTTGTCGTATTTCTTGTTGAAATTTTTTAGTCTGATCTTTTAATTCTTGATCGGAAAATTTTTCAAATTTTAATTCCAACTTATTAATTTCATCAACAATTGGTTGTATTTTTTTTAATATTTTTTTGTTTGGATCGCCAAAAAAGAACATAAAAATAACTTCTTAGTTTTTTAAAAATTAATAAATTAAAAATTATGACAGTGTTTTATTATTTTATCATTTTCTCCACCATAACTCTCACCGTACCTTGTCCGGGATTGGCAATCTTTTGAAAAGCTGTTTTGGTTAAATCAATTATTCTTCTCGGATGTATTAATTTATTTGGCCCAAAATCGTTTACAATAATTATAACTGATTTTTTATTTTCTAAATTTGTCACTTTTAAAGTGGTTCCTTTGGAATATTTTGAATGAGCGGCCGCTAATTTTTCGCACCATTTTGGACAATACCAACTAGCTATTCCAATTTCCGCTTTTACTTTTGTGTCTATTTTTAATTCTTGTCGTTTTTTGATTTCTATTGCCTTTGTCTTTGCCTTTGCTTCTTCTTGTTTTTTAATTTCCATTGCTTTTGTCTTTGCTTCTTCTTGTTTTTTAATTTCCATTGCTTTTGTCTTTGCTTCTTCTTGTTTTTTAATTTCATTTTCTCGCAATTCTTTTTCTGTCACAACGTTTATTTTAACATTATTTAAAGGTTTTGTAATTACATTTACATCTGGACTAATAATTAAATCTATATTTTCATTTTCTATTTCTGTTTTAGAAATTTCATCTAAAGGATAGATAATAAAAAAAGAATAAAAAAACAAACTAAATCCTCCAAAAAAACAAAAACTAACGATTCCCCAAGAAATAATATCTTTAAATTGTTTTTTTATAAAAAACATTTTATAATAAAAC
>JAGUXS010000019.1 GCA_020061725.1 Patescibacteria group bacterium
AATTAAGCTATTTAATTAGATTAATCCCTCCCGAGTATTGAGTTTATTAGTTGCCAGTGCAATTTTTTAAGAAAAAAATTGTATCATTTTGGTTGTGTATCAGAATATGAAAATGAAAATAAAAACATCAAGCAAAATATTATTCAGTCTTTTTTTAGTTGTGTTTTGCGTTTCATTGGTTATTCTAATGGCTATCAATGTTCAGTCTATCAATGCCGTAGTAAACACACAAGACCTTCTTAATGCTAATGTAATAAATCAAACAGGATTGCCACAACAAGATTTAAAGGTGACAATAATGAGAATTATTAATGTTATTTTAGGATTTTTGGGAATTATCGCCATAATTTTAATTATTTACGCTGGATTTCTTTGGATGACATCTCACGGAAGCGAAGAAAAACTTAAAACAGCAAAAGGAATTTTAATTAACGCGATTATTGGTTTAGCTATTATTTTATCAGCTTTTATTATTGTTAGTTTTATTTTAAAAGCGTTCTTAGAAGAGGGGGGTAATCCGCCATATCAAAGTTGTACCCCGGGAATTTGCGTTAATTGTCATTATGTTTGTAATGCCGAAGGAACTGGTTCTGAATATACCCCAGGTTGCGTAGATTCTTGTCCGCCTCCTCCACTTTCTTATTTTGTTGTTAAATGGGTCGATCCAAAAGATGGAGAAAAAGATGTTAGTTTGTGTAGAACTATTCAAGCTGGATTTAACGATGAATTAGATAAAAATACAATAAATGCCAATAATGTTTTTATAAAAATAAAAGATGGAAAAAAGGAAGGAGAAATTTGTGATTTAAATAAAAATTGCGCTTCAGGAAAATGTGAAGCAAATAAATGTGTTGGTAAAACAGTTGCTGGAACTTTTATAACAGCAAAAGAAGTTTTTCAATTTAGAGCGACAAAAGATTTTGAAATAAATACAGCCTATCAAGTAGAAATTACAACTAATGTTAAAAGTGTAAAACATATAGCCATCAACGCAACTGATTTAAAAAGAAAATGGATTTTTACAACTGGAACATTAAGCGATACAACTCCGCCTAAAGTAGATCAAGTTTATCCTGAAGATAAAAAAATTGACGTTTGTTTAACGACGCCAATAGAAGCTATTTTTAATGAACCAATGGATGTTATTTCTTTAATGAATAACGATGCTTTAAAAATTGATCCAAAATTAACTTCTGGTTTTTCTCATAATATTAATAACGCTAACATTTTAATCGCTAATCCAAATGAAAATTATCAAAAAACGAAAAAATACACCCCTATTTTAAATAGCAGCATTATTGCGGATTCTTGCGGAAATTTTTTAGATGGAAATGGTAATGGAATATCTGAAAAAACACCACTTGACGACTACGCTCCGCCACCATTTAACAATGATCCAGATTGGTCATTTACCACTGGGACAGAAGCATATTGCAAGCCAGAAATAACTAATATTACTTCTAGTGGATATTATGACGGAAATAAAATTACAATTTTAGGAAATTATTTTACTATTGCCGGAGATGCGATTTTTAATAATAATGTTTATTCTGGTTGGAATTGTTTTAATAATAATTTTTATCCAAATGAAATTTGTGTTTCTAAATGGGAAGACAAAAAAATTGAATTAAAAATTCCATCCGGAGCCGGCGCTTCAAATGGCGCGATCAATGGCGGAGTTTGGATTAAAGTAGGTGGATTTTTAAGTAATAGTAAAAATTTTAATGTTTTAAGTCCGCATATAAATTGGATTTCCCCAGAAAAAGGAGGTAAAGAACAATTTGTTACTTTAAGCGGAGTGAATTTTGGGACCACTAAAGGAAAGGTTTATTTAGTGAAACAAATTGATCATAAAATTAAAACAGAAGTAGAATTTCCTTGTGAAAATTCATGGACAGATAATCAAATTATAATTAAAATTCCCGATGTCGCTGTTGGAGAATATTATTTACAAATAAAAACTAACGATAATCATTTTAGCAATATAAATAATTTTATTGTTAATATAGACGCTTTTGGTCCTGGAATTTGCGAGGTTATTCCTATTTGCGGAGAAATTGGCGCGAAAGTGAATATTTCTGGAAAAGGATTCTCTACAAACGGTCAAGCTTATTTTGGTGTAGCGCAAGCAACAGTTTTTACTTCATGGGTTGATACTTTAATTAGTGAATTAGTTGTACCCAATGGCATAAAAGCGGGTGGTAACCCAATAAAAATAATAGTTGATGAAAAATCAAGTAATGCGATGGATTTTAATTCTCCTTGCGGAAAAGGCGATCCTTGCGATAACGATATTCTTACACCCTCTTGTCAGCCTGGCGCTTGCGCGGAAAATCAAGTTTGTAATCCAGATAACTGTGTTTGTCAAGCACATCATTGTTTTAATAATATAAAAGACATGGATGAAACAGGAATAGATTGCGGGGGTCAAAACTGCAAATCATGCGGAAATGTAGGAGATCCTTGTGATGATAATAAACAAACGCCAAATTGCGAGCCAAATAATTTTATATGTAACGCCAATCTTATTTGTCGAGCAATTGATTGTACTTGTCAAGAAAAAGGACAAGAAGGAGATCCTTGCGATGGAGATTTTATAACACCTGCTTGTCAAGCAGATAATGGTAAATGTAGGGTTGATTTAGAATTTACTTGTAATTCTAATAATTGCAAGTGTACAAAAAAACCATTTATTAATTTTATCTCGCCAATAGATGGTAAGGCTAAAAGTCCGGTAACAACTTATGTGACAATTACTGGCGGAAATTTTGGCGCAACACAAGGATCAAGCAAAATTTATTTTGGCGACAGCGTTGCGGGAACAGTTTGTCAAAGTTGGTCTGATACAGAAATTATTGTTGCCGCGCCATCATTTGACACAACTGGCATCAAGCCAGTCAAAGTTGTTACAAATCAAGACGAAAGCAATACTAAAGATTTTACTGTTAATCAAATTATTAAGCCGTCAATTTGTTCTTTAAGTCCAAATCATGGAAAATCCGGAGATAAAATTATAATTTCTGGAACAAATTTTGGCGATTCTCAAATTAATGATAGTTATAAAAGTCAAGTTTTTTTTGAAAATATAGAAGCTGTTGCGAATTCGTGGAGTAATGAAAAGATAGAAATTACTGTTCCAAATGGAATTACTGTTAATGTTTCTAAAGTGAAAATTATTTTAAAATGGAAACAAGCGCCAAATGGAACGCCTAGTAATGAAGTAAGTTTTTACATGAATCCGTTTATTTCTAGCATTACTCCAGACAAAGGACCAATTAAAAGTTATGTGACAATCAGAGGGGGAAATTTTGGCGCAACACAAGGATTTAATAAAGTAACTTTTAATGGAGTTTTAGCAAACTTAGCCCCTTGTAGGGGCGCGTGGTCTGATACAGAAATTGTTGTTTTAGCGCCAAATTCAACAACCGGACCAGTGGTAGTTGAAGTAACCTTGCCAAACAATAATAAAATTAAATCAAACAAAAAAGAGTTTACTTATAATACCGAACCTTTAGGTCCTGGTATTTGTGAAATTATTCCAGACAATGGAAAGATTGGCGATAAAATAATAATAAAAGGAAGTGAATTTGGAGAAACACAATTAACCGGCGAAGGGGTGATTTTTAATCAAGTTAATGCAGTAGTTAATTTAACAAATCCTGATAATTGGACAGATTCTGAAATTAAAACTACGGTTCCTCAAACAACTTCTGGTGATGTAATAATAACAAAAATTAAACAACGCAATACAGGTAGAAAAAAATGTGTGGATGGAGTGTCTATTTTTGGTATTTGCGTTGGTGGTCGAGAGGAATTAATTTTTGAAAATGTAATTTTAAAAAGTAATCCCGTTTGGTTTAAAGTGATAGAAGTGGTATATCCTGTCTGTGGTAATAATGTAATAGAAAAAACTGAAATTTGCGATGGAACTAATTTAGATAATAAAACTTGCGTTACGCAAGGATTTACAGGAGGTACTTTAGCGTGTGATAATAATTGTCTTGGATTTAATACTAATCAATGTCAAGGTCCTCCAGGAGTTTGCGGTGATGGAACAATAAATCCGGGAGAGGATTGCGATGGAGATAATTTAAATGGAAAAATGTGTGTTAATTTTGATCATTATATCGGAGGCAATTTAGTTTGCAATCAATGTCAATTTGATTATTTTGGTTGTAAAGAATGTAATACAAATAATGATTGCGGAACTTTTTGTTGTAAGCAAAATAAATGTGTGGATTTTAATCAATGTCAAATTTCACCCAATCCTTCTGTGGATTCATTTTATCCAGAAGGAATGAATGTTTGTTTAAATAAAGAAATTGGCGTTACTTTTAGTCATCTGATGAATAAGGAAACTTTAAATAGCAGTAATATTAGTTTAAAAAAAGGCGAAACTATTATAGAAGGAGAAATAATTAGCCGCGATGAAAATAATAAAACAATAACGATTTTTTCTCCTACAAATTATTTAGAAAAAGACACTAAATATAAAGTGACTATCAAAAAAGAGGTGAAAGATAAAGATGGATTAACAATGAAAGATGATCAAACATGGATATTTATAACAGGAAAGACTTTATGTCAAATTAATCATATTGAAATAACAATAAATGGAACGTTTAGAAATGATGATTTATTTGTTTGCGCTGATAATAATTGTTCTGGAGATCAAGAAGTTAATACTACTGGAAATCAACATATTTATATTGCTCAAGCCAAAGACAAAAATAAGGAAAACATTTCAGCGAATTATATTTGGGGAAAGCAAGATAGAAATGGAATTTTATCAGCGATAAATTCTATAACTAATACTCAAATAGTTACATCGCAAAGAAAAAACGGAGAAGCAATAGTTTTAGTTCAAGCTAATATGACAGATAGCCCGTCTAAAGCGACAGAAATTAAAGTAAACGCTTTTATGTGTGAAAATCCATGGGCGTTTGGAAATCCAACAAAATCGATTTTAAAAGATGATGAAATGGGCTTTGAACTTTTTTATTGTCGAGACCGTTAAAAATTTGAATTTTATTCAATATTTTTATGAATCAATTTAGACAATTTTATATAGCCATAATTTTTACTATTTTAGCCATAATGATTGGAGAAGGATTTTTAGTAAATAATTTTTTGCAAGCGCAAGGACAAAACGCTCTGCCTAATTTTGATTTAAAAAGTGAAAAATTAGGATTGCCAAATTCGGATTTATTAAAATATTTTTTTATTAAAAAAACAGGCGATAAAGATATTATTGGAATACGAATTTATAAAAATCCTAAACACATTACCCCTTTGCAATGGTATAAAGAAAATGTGCCAAATCAGGGTAATCCTTCATTAATAAAAGTTGATGGTTATGATGGTTTAAGAGATGGTAGGTCGGTTTATGTTTCTGCGGGATTTATAGATAAAGCAAAATTTAATAACAGAACTAAAGCGACCCCTTTGCAGTCTTATCTTGATACCTATATTTATTTAATGTCTTATAATGAAGGCGCAAATTCAGAAACGCAAGAAATTTTCAATCGTATGATCGCAAATTGGAAATTTAATACTAATGTTATCCTTGATGATGCGCAAAAACAACAATTAAGAGACGACATTAAAAGATGGATTGATATAAAAGATATAAAAAGATTATTAGAAAAATATAAAACAAATTATGGTTATTATCCTAAATTAAAATCAGGAACTTATGTGCCAAATTATAGTGTTAGCGTTTGGCCTTCTTGGCAGTATGAATTAGGTAAGGAATTGGGAAGTTTTTTACCAGTTGATCCAATAAATAAATTTGGTCCATGTCCGCCGTATTCAAAATTTGATCCAATAACTTGTTGGAATAAAGATACAAAAAAATACGCTGGCATTATATCTACCGAAGGAAATACTAAAGGAATTTTACAACCAGTAGAAGAATCAAATGTTTATATTTATTCTTCTCTTTCAGACGGTCAAGATTATTATTTGGGCTATGAAACAGTCTTAAGTAAGATGTGTCCTATTACTCAATGTTTTTTTAATAACACTTGTCATGAAGTGGGGATTTGTCATCCTTCTATTTCTGGACAATATTGCCAATTAGGAAATTGGGTAAATAATTGTGGAAATAAAATAATACAATGTGGCAAAATTTGCGATGGAAATGTTCAAAATTATTGCGATGTAAATTTTGGTAATCAAAATTGGTATAAAGAAAAAATACAAACATGTTCTAATTGCGCTTGGGAAACAATGACTTATACTAAAGCAGATTGCGGAGGTTATTGCGGAGATAATGAAATTCAGGTAGATTATGAACAATGTGAAATAAATTATCAACCTCTAACTCCTGCGCAAGCAACAGACGTAAATCATCAATATAAATGCGTAGCTTGTAAATTAACTGGTGGCTGGTGTGGAGATGGAATTAAAAATGGTTCAGAAGTTTGTGATGACGGAAATAAAATTAACACAGATCATTGTAATAATATTTGTGAAAGTTTTAATCAAAATCCAATAGTAGATTTAGGGGTAGATTTAACAAAAAGAGTTGGAGCTATGGTAGATATTAAAGGAATTGTATCTGATCCAGACGGAGACCCAATAACGATTTATTTCTGGGAAATTATTTCTAAGCCAGAAAATAGCGCTTCAACTCTGTCTAATAATAATAGTTTAAATACAAGTTTTATACCAGACAAAGCTGGGGAATATAAATTAAAATTAATCGCAAAAGATGATTTTGGAGGAATTGGATCTGATTCAATAAAAATCATCGCTCAAACTTATTGTGGCGACAATGAAGTTCAAAACGAAGGACCTTACCACGAAGGAGCAAGCGAAGAATGCGATGGACAAGATGGATTAAATGAATACCAATGTATTGGCAATGGTGTTCCTCAATGCGATGAAAATTGTAAAGCAGTTTGTACTGACAACGGAACTCTAGCTAAATGTGGAGAAGGCAAAACAAAACTTTTTGGCGAAGTTAGCAATACAATGTTATTTAATAAAATTTCCGGAGTTAAATTAGAAATTAAGGATTTATTAAATAAATTAATCGCGTCAACCACAACCGACGCTAATGGAAATTATATTTTTGAAAATTTAGCAAAAAGTTTTAGTCAAATAGAATCACTTTGTGGTTATAAAATGATTGTTTCTAAAGATGGGTTTCAACCAGGCGAAGTTGAATTTGATTTTGAAAATGAATTACAAAAGAATTTTGCTTTAACTCCAGAAGGATTAAAATCAGGAACAAAAATAGTTTTAAAATGGGGCGCAAAGCCAAATGATTTAGATTCTTATTTA
>JAGUXS010000036.1 GCA_020061725.1 Patescibacteria group bacterium
AATTACAATAATTTAGAACATTGCGGCCTTAATGGGCTTACGCCCAATGAAGCATTATTTTAATAATTAAAAAACCGCCAAAAGTGTGTGCCTAAAACAAACAATCGATACTCAAAAGCAAGCAGTTGCGACATTTAAAGCAACAATTGAGGCAGCGGTAAACGTGCGAAAAGCAGCAATTGACGCGGCTATTCTAACGTTTAGGCAAAGTGTTGATCAGTTAATAACCGCTCGTCGATTAGCGGTTGACGCAACAATAAGCGCGTTTAAGAACGCAAAAATCACAGCTGTTGAAAAGGCAAAAGCCGACTACGCTACGGGTGTTGACTCAAAAACTGTTCACGAAACATTCCGAACTGATATAAAAACGGCTCAGGATAAATTCAAAAACGACCGACAAGCAATTGAGAAACTTTGGGATTTTTTTGAACCGGTTCGCATCGCTCAAAGACAGGCAGTGGATAAAGCCATTGCTGATTTTAAGACAATATTAGAAAAAGCGCGTCAAGATTTGAAAGCAGCATTTGAAATGAAATAACCATTTTTGATGTTATTTGGGTTGGTTGTTGGAGTAGTTGAGGTATCAGTTCAAAAAGCGATTCAATCTCAGTCTACTGCTCCTGTACTCTTGATTTATTCTGTATTTATTGATTTTTCGACAATTGCCGATGAGATACAAGATTTAGAAAAAGTTGAAGTGGCAGAATGATACTGAAATTCAAAAGAAGAATATCACGAAAATAATTATCTAAAATCCGACTTCGGTCGGATTTTAGTTTGATAAATTTAAAAGGATTGAGTTATATTAGATATGACACAAAATAAGAATTTTAATGTCCTTTTAACTAATTTTATAAAAAAAGATTTTAATTTTTAATATAAATGGTTAATTTTAGCTAACAATTTTCAAATTGCGAATTTTGATTGTTCTCGCCTTCAGGGCGGGATGATAGAGCAGAAAACTTTTCTACTCGGGCGCGGCGGGAAGGAAAAAAGGGATGTGGTGAAAATAAATTCCTGCCCCGCTCTTGCTTCTTGCCCCGTAGCGAACGCAAAGCTTTTTGCTACTGGGGTTTCGCTACCGCAATTTTTCGTATTTCGCTTTATGAAATGCGCTGTCAAGGAAAATTTATTTGACTTTTTGTTGGAAATTTCATATGCTAATAATAGCAAGTAGAAATAGTATCTGTAAAGTCAGACATATTAAAATTATACTATAATGTCAAAACAAAATCTCAACTCTATCGCCAAGAATATAAAGAAATATAGAGCAAAGATGTTTATATCTCAAAATAAGTTGTCAAAACTTGCCGGAATTACTTTACATACAATCACCAAAATTGAATCATGGGCTATGCCCAATCCGACAATTAAAACTATGGTTAAAATCGCCAGGGTTAAATGTTTCAATTGATGATTTAATAAAATAATTTTTTTTAACCTAACTTTTAATATGAAAGAAAAATTTGAACAACAATATTCTTCTGAAAAGACATTAAATCTGGAACGCGAAAAAATCTATAAAGAACTTGAGAAAAGAGTAGGCAATACCCCGCTTTATAATATCAAAAAAATTGAAATACCAAATGGCAATAAAATTTTTGCCAAAGAGGAATATTTAAATCCTACCGGTTCTAATTTTGATAGAATTTATATTCATCTCTTTTAAAGAGGCTGAAAAAATATGTGACTATAAAATAATTTAATTATAAAATTTTTATGTTAAATAAAATTATTACAGATTCAAAAAAAATAGATGAATTTTTAACACGCGGAGTAGAAAATATTTATCCCAATAAAGAAGAGTTAAAAAAAATTTTATTGTCTGGTAAAAAATTAAAAATTTATTCAGGAATTGATCCAACCGGCAAATTACACATTGGACACAGTATTGTTCTTAAAAAATTACGTCAGCTTCAAGATTTGGGACATGAAATAATTGTTTTGATTGGTGATTTTACCGCTACGATCGGCGATCCAACTGATAAAATGGCAACGCGCAAACCTTTAACAAGAGAAGAAGTGAAAAAAAATACGATTGATTATAAAAAATTAATTGGAAAAATTTTAGATTTTAAAAAATCAAATATCAAAATTTTACATAATAAAAAATGGACCAATAAATTAAAATCGGAAGATTTGTTAAAATTAACTTCTTATTTTACGGTTTCTCGTTTGTTAGAGCGTGATATGTTTCAAAAAAGATTAAAGGCTGGCAAAGAAATCTATGTGCATGAATTTTTATATCCAATATTTCAAGCTTATGACGCAGTTATTATGAATGTTGATATGCAAATTGGCGGGAATGATCAAATGTTTAATATGTTGGCAGGACGAACGTTAATAAAAAAAATAAAAAAAAAAGAAAAATTTGTTTTAACTGTTAAATTATTAGTTGACTCAACCGGTAAAAAAATGGGTAAAACAGAGGGTAATATTGTTAACTTAGATGAAGAACCTAAAAATATGTATGAAAAAATTATGTTATGGCCCGATGATATTATTAAAATTGGTTTAGAAATTTGCACTAATATGCCAATGGATGAAGTGATGAAACTATCAGAACAATTAAAAAATAAAAAATTTAATCCACGTAATATAAAAATGCGTTTAGCTTTTGAAATTACAAAAATTTATCATGGTAAAGAAGAGGCAAAAAAAGCCGAACAGCATTTTATAAAAGTGATTCAACAAAAACAAATTCCAGACAAACTTTCAGAATTTATAGTTTCTGAATCAAAATTAAACGTGATTGATTTGCTTTTTAAAAGTGGATTAGTTCAAAGCAAGAGCGAAGCGCGAAGATTAATTATTCAAAAAGGAATAAAATTAAATGGCGATATTATTACTCAAGAAAAAGATTTAGAAATTTCAAAAGAGGGGATTATATTACAAAGAGGAGCGAAGCGATTTATAAAAGTGTTAAAAATAAACAAAAAACACTAAAATGCTAAAAGTAATAGGCAACCTGTAATCAATAATTATTCACTCCCCCCTGGCAAATTACTGTTCATATGCTTGTTAGGGGGGGTACTAATTACACTTTTATCTTTATTATTTTGCATTTTGAGATTTTATTTATTTTTTTATTACTAGTTACTCATTGGGAGCGCTAGTCACATTTTTTATTATGCTTCAAGAAAATTATGGGAAAATTTTAATTGTTTGGAATTTTTCAGAATTTATAAAATATAAAAGAAGTCAAGGGTGGTATATTTTTATGGCAATAATGACAATTGGATTATTATTATTTGCAATTTTTACTAATAATTTTCTTTTTGCCGTTATTATTATTATATTTAGCATAATTTTAATCTTGTTTGATTTAAAAGAGCCGATTTTAATAAAATTTCAAATTTTTGAAAGAGGCATTCAAGTGGCGGAAAAATTTTATTTTTGGAGAGAATTGGAAAATTTTTGGATTATTTATCAAGTTCCAGGAATAAAAAATCTTTATTTTAAATTTCAAAATTTTATCAAGCCAAATCTTACAATTCCTTTAGAAAATCAAAATCCCGTTAGAATTAGGGAAATTTTATTGAAATATTTAAAAGAAGACTTGGAACAAAAAGATGAATCATTTTCTGATCATTTAGGGAAAATACTTAAAATTTAAATTAGTTTTTAGTTTTTAAGAAAACTATTTCTTAATTTAAAATTTTATAATTCTGTATTCTCTTGCTCTCGTAGCTCAACGGATAGAGCGCTGGCTTGCGGAGCCAATAATAGAGGTTCAATTCCTCTCGAGAGCATTATAATTAATTTTTAGAGAGGAATAATTACAAAAATAACACAAATTGTCTTTGCATGTACTAGTTTTAATTAATTATTTCAACATCAATGGATGTTTATCATCAAAACAAAAAAGTGGTGAAATATGTTTAGATTAATTCAGAAATATCGCACTAGACTACTTGTAAATTTTTTGGCATTGATGTATTCTAAAATAATTAAAAAATTTTTTTAAAATTTTTGCCTATTTTATGTCTACTCAAAATTTTGAAGGAAAAGAAATAATTATTAATTTGATTGATAATTATCTTGTTCGGGCTGTTGAAGCTAGGGCAAGCGATATTCATATTGAACCTGAAAAAGATTTTGTTCGTTTTCGTTTTAGAATTGATGGGTTTTTAAAAGAGATAGTCAAAGAACCTTTGCATTTATTATCGGCTTTAATTGCTCGAGTAAAAATTTTAGCTCAATTAAATATCGCTGAAACAAGAGTACCTCAAGACGGACGTTTCCAAATAAAAATTAAAGACCAAAATTTAGATTTAAGAGTTTCAATTTTTCCAACTCTTTATGGAGAATGCGCGGTACTTAGAATATTAAATATTAATTCAATTCTTGTTGATTTAGAAAGTTTAGGTATGAACCTTACTCAATTTAAAGAATTTGAAGCAATAATTAAAAAGCCAAATGGATTAATATTAGTCACTGGACCGACTGGAAGTGGAAAAACAACAACTCTATATTCTATTCTTAATAGTTTAAATACAGTGGAAAAAAGTATTCTTACCCTAGAAGATCCAATTGAATATCATTTGCCTTTAATTAGACAGTCGCAAATTACTAGGGATTTAACTTTTACAAAAGGGTTGCATTGTTTACTTCGACAAGATCCGGATATTATTATGGTCGGAGAAATTCGCGGTTTAGAAACAGCTGAAATAGTTGTTCATGCGGCCATGACTGGGCATTTAATTTTAAGCACTCTTCATACCAATGATGCGGCAAGCGCTTTGATTCGTTTAATTGATATGAAAGTAGAACCATTTTTAATTTCCTCGTCTATTTTGGCGGTTATTGCGCAAAGATTAATTAGAAAGAATTGTCCAAATTGCGTAGAAGAATATAAACCCTCTAAAGAAATTATTGAAACTCTTGAATTAGAAAATCAAAAAGGAATTGTTTTTAAAAAAGGAAAAAAATGTTCTGCTTGTAATTTTACCGGATATAAAGGACGAACAGGAATTTTTGAAATTTTAATTGCGGACGATAAAATAAAATCTTTAATTCTTTCTCGCGCTTCTGTTGGAGAGATTCAAAAAAAGGCAAAAGAAAAAGGAATGATTTCTTTAAGGCAACATGGAATAGAAAAAATTCTTGAAGGCATTACAACTCCGGAAGAAATTTTAAGAGTAACTAAAAAATAAAATAGGCAAAATTTTAGAAAAAAATTTTATAAAATTCTAAATTTAAATATCCATAAAATACAATTAGGGTTTGAAATTTATAGTTTGATTGAGTATTAGAATTTAATCTATTTTACTGAAGGAGAATTATATTTTCAACGATTAAGATTAGTAAAAATATAAAAAACCACTTAAATTAATTTAAGTGGTTTTTAACGCTTTTTTAAATAAATCTATATATTTTTTTGCTGGAAGTTCCCATGAATAAGATTGTTTTATTGCTTTTTCTACTAAATATTCCCATGTTTTTGAATATTTATAATTTTCCAACGCCCTAGTAATAGCGATTAATAAATCTTCTTTCCAATGCCTTTTAAAAACAAAACCATTTCCTTGTTTGGTTTGAGGATTAAAATCCGTGATTGTGTCTGAAAGCCCTCCTGTTTCATGAACAATCGGAATAGATCCATAACGCAAACTTTTTAATTGAGCTGTGCCGCAAGGTTCAAATTTTGAAGGCAATAAAAGCATATCTGAACCGGCATGAATTTTACTTTCCATTTTTTCAGAAAATGTTGAACAAAAAGCGATTTTATGCGGGTGTTTTTTTGCGGTTTTTTTTAAAAAATCGCAAAAATTTTTATCTCCTTCGCCGAGTATTATAAATTGCGCGTTTAAATGAAGAAGATGAATCATATTTTCTATAATTAAATTAAATCCTTTTTGTTCGGTTATTCGACTAGCCATTCCAATTAAAGGAATTTGAGAATTTTTTTCTAAACCAGCTTCTTTTTGTAGAGCTAATTTATTTGCTCTCTTTTTTTCTCTAAAAGTTTTCCAATCATATTTAAAATAAATATTTTTATCAAAAGTCGGATTAAAAATTATAGAATCAATTCCATTAACAATGCCGTATAAATTTTTTTTCTTTGAATTTAAAATTCTTTGCATTCCCTGTCCAAATTGAGGGGTTAGGATTTCTTGCGCGTAACGTTCGCTTACCGTGTTAATAACATTAGAATGTAAAATTCCCCTTTTGGCAAAATTAATATTTTCTAATTTTGGATCATCAAAAAATGGCAAGTTATTTTTTCCATCATCTTTTTCTTTTAAAGGAATTTCCCACCAATTTTTTCCCATTTGAAAAGTAAGATTATGAATGGTAAAAACGGTGGATGTTTTTTTAAAAAAAGGATCATTTTTAAATCTTAATTTTTTCTTTAAAAAATACGGAATTAATCCGGTTTGCCAATCATGACATTGAATAATGTCTGGTCTAAAATTTATTAATTTTAATAGTTGTAAAGCGGCTAAATCAAAAAGCACAAAACGAGCATTTTCATGTTTTGAACCATAAAGTTGTTGGTTTGATTTTTTTGCTTGATGTTTCCAATAAAAAAATTTTTTATTGGAAATAAAATACACTTGCAATCCTTCTAATAATTCTCCTTTCCATAAATCGATTTTTAAAATATTTTTTTCGTCTATTTTTAAAGAAAAATCCTTTTGAAAACATTTAAGTTTAAATTTTTTTTCATCTATTAATTTTTCATAAAAAGGGGTAATTATAATAACAGAATGACCCAAACGAAACAAAGCTTTTGAAAGAGAACGAGTTACATCGGCCATTCCGCCTGTTTTAGAAAAAGGATCAACTTCTGAAGAAACAACAGCTATTTTTAATAGATTTTTCATAAGAAAACAAAAAAAAGAGGGAACACAACAAAAAAAACAAAAAATATTAAAATAAATTATATTTATTTTTAAATTTTAATTTTTACATTTTGATTTTTTATTTTTACTGGTGGGCGCGCATGGATTCGAACCATGGACCTTTTCCTTATCAGAGAAACGCTCTAACCAACTGAGCTACGCGCCCAAAATAAATGCAGAATTTTAGGAATGCAGAGTTAAAAATTAAGAATGCAGAATTAAGAATGTGTAGAATGTAGAAT
>JAGUXS010000022.1 GCA_020061725.1 Patescibacteria group bacterium
ATTGTTATACAACGTATCGTTATCTAACAATTTAAATATTTCCACAAGTAGTTATTATTACGCTATCACCCATCCAATAAAAGAAATAACTGAATTAATAAAATATAAAGGTTTGAGGATTAAAATTGAAAGAATTATTAAAAAACATCCCCTGTTATGGTTATCGTAGAATAAAAATTGCTCTTAAAAACAAAAAATAATAATTAACACAAAACCTTTAAAACACTGTTAAAACTATGGCATTTAAAACGAATGAGGCGGATAAAATATCCTAAGCCAAGTCAATTAGCTCGGCATATTAAAGATTTAGGCGGTAAAGTAAATATAGCTAATAGAATTAACGCAACAGAACCCTTTCAAATTATTTTTACTGATTTTACTAGAATTGAATGTGAAATTGGTATTTTCTATTTAATTTGTTTTCATGACAAAGTAAGCCGTCGAATTATAGGATGGAATATATCAGTTCATGCAGATTCTGTAAGCGCTTTAATAGCGTATAAGATGGCTAGACGATATCTTAAAAGAATGAAAATTAATTTATCCTAAAATAATTATTCATCAAGATCAAGACAGTGTATTTACAGGATATGAATATGTTGGTTCACTTTTAAACGATGGTATTAATTTCAGTTTTACAGAGCGAGGTTTTAAAGATAATCCACAAATGGAATCATGTAATGGCAAAATTAAAGATGAATATTTAGATCAATTAACAGTAACTAAAAATTATAACGAGCTAAAAAACGTTGTTAAAAAAATCATTAATCTTTGGAACAGAGAAAGAATTCATTCTGGATTAAAAGGTCAAAGTCCTGATGAATTTATCCACAACTATTTTGAATTTAAAAAGAATAAATAATCCTCCAAGTATTAGGGCTCATTTCAACTTTCAGTTTCTTCAACTAATTTTCTATTTGTTTTCTTCTGTTTTATATGAACCTTTTTAACCTATTTTCTTAAATCTTCGACCCATTGAGATAATTCTTTCTTAAATTTATAATTTCTAATTTCCAAATGATTTAATCCATTTTATAATTTTAGAAAAAATTTGTTTAGGATTTAAAAAATTTAAAAAGGAAAATTTGCCGCGTTTTTGTTGCGCTTGAATTCCCCATAAAACCAAACCCAAAGCGGTTGAAAATTCAGGTTCATTTATTTTATCCACCGCGGTAAAAAAATTTTCTTGCGAAAATTCAATAGACGCCGGCAATCTAAATTCTTTTTTAGCCAATTCAATTATTCCAGGCAATTTTGCCCCCCCTCCTGTTAAAACAACCCCTGATGGTAATTTGCCGTCCCGATTAACTTTTCTAAATTCCGCGTTAATCATTTTAAAAATTTCTTCCACTCTCGCCTCAATAATGTCAGCAATATATTTTTTAGAAATTGTTTCTTTTTCATTCTCATTAAATTCGCTTAAATTAATTTTTTCCTCTTTTTTAAATTGACTTGGTAAAGCCGAACCATAGGCAAGTTTAATTTTTTCCGCAATATCAATAGAAACTCGAAGTCCAATGGCAATATCAGCTGTGATGTGATTACTGCCAATTGGCAAAACTCCACAAGTAATTAAATCCCCTTCTTCAAAAATAATAAAACTTGCTGTCGCTCCGCCTAAATTTATCACTGCCACGCCTAATTCTTTTTGTCTTTTATTTAAAACAGCCTCGCTTGTGGCTAAAATTGAAAAAACCAAATCGTCAATTTCAACACCAGCCCGATAAACACATTTGGTTAAATTTTTAATTGACGAACTTAGTCCTTCAATAATTTGCGCTTCAACTTCTAATCTTATTCCAATCATTCCAATTGGATCTTTAATTCCTGTTTGGCGGTCAATAGTAAAGGTTTGAGGAATGATATGCAAAATTTCATAATTGGGCGGAGTAACCACTGTTTGAGCCGCGTTAATAACTCGTTCCACATCGTCTTCTTGAATTTCTCCATTAGCTTTGGCAACCGCGATAACTCCATGACTTGGTTGAGAAATTATATGGCTTCCAGAAATCCCAACAAAAGCCCGTTCAACTGGTAGACCTGTTATCCTTTCCGCTTTTTCTAAAACAGAAGTAACACTAAAAACAGCATCGTCAATACTCGTGATTACACCGCGATTTATTCCATTACTTGGACCTTCAACCGCGCCAATAATTTGGATTTGTCCATTGATGTCAAATTGTCCAATAACCACGTGAATATTAGACGAACCAACATCAATGCCAGCAATAATTTCTCGTTGCATAAAAATGGAATTATGAATTATGAATTTATTATACTCTACTTTTTTAAAAATACAATGCTAAAAATTTCTCATCTCTTAAATTAATTTTAATTTATAATTTAAAATTTAAATTTCATAACATATGGCCCTAAAATAAGAATTCCTATGATCAAAGCGCAAATAGAAGCAACTAAAACTGTCGCGGCCATAATATCTTTAATGTCTTTTACATAATCATGGATTCGCGGTTTTAAAATATCAGAAAGCCTTTCAAAAATGGTATTAATTAATTCTAAAATTAAAACCGCTGTTATTATCAAAATTAAAGCGACTTTTTCCAAATTTCTAGTTGGAAAATAAAACATCAAAAAAATAACTATTAAAGAAATAAATAATTGAATTTTAAGGTTTTGTTCCCAAATTAACGCGTTTTTTAATCCTCTAAAACTATGCTTAAAACTTTTTAAAAATTTTTTTAAATAAAACATAAAAAAACAAATTAACCTAAATAATTAAATTAGAAATTAAAACTGTATTTATTCGCGTAAATTAACGTAAAAAATTAGCGATTTGTTTTATTATTATTTAATTTTAATTTTTCCTCCATCTTTTCCATTTTTTTCCAATCTTTTTTTATTTTATGATCATATCCCAATAAATGCAATATACTATGAATTAAAATTATTTTCAATTCTTGAGAAACGCTTGTTTCAAATATTTTCGCTTGCTTTTTTATTTTTTGAAAACAAATAAAAATTTCTCCAAAATAATTTTGAGTTTTTTCCATTTTCCATAATCCAAAACTTAAAACATCGGTTACTTTATTTATTTTTCTATATTTTTTATTTAATTGTTGTATTTTTTTTTCTCCAACAAAAATAATAGAAATCTCCACATTTATTTTACAAGATTTAATTTTGTAAATTTGATGAATTGCGTTTTTAAAAATTTCCCACGCGATTTTTTTGATCAATTTTTTATTTATTTTTTGTTTTGTTTGATTATAAACTTCGATCATATAAATTAAGAATAACTAGTAATGAATACAATCCAAAAAGATAATTATTGATTACTCGTTACGGATTATTTTTTTTAACCTGACTTTCACTGGAAAATTATACTTTTCAACTAAAATTAACATAAAATAATTTTGAGAGGGTCGTTGTTTGTTATAGTGAATTTTTTTGGTTAAGATTAGCCTAAAATTTAATGTTTTTTAAAATTAGTGAAAGTTAAGTTTTAATTTTTCTCTGGCGGAATTTGGTAATGATTTAAAATAAATTCCGCTATTTTGCTAAAAACAGGGGCAACTGAAATGGAAGCGTCTTTGGCTTGAGGCTGATCAAGTTTAACTAAAATTGCAAAACGAGGGGTATCCACCGGTCCAAAACCGACAAAAGTTTGAATTGTTTCATTAGAATACCCCCCCCTGCCTGGCACTTGCGCCGTGCCAGTTTTGCCAGCCATATAATAATTTTTTACTCCGGCCTTTTTCCCACATCCATTTTTCACAACCGAAGTTAACATTCCGCTTAATAGCATAGATGTTTTAGGAGAAATAACTTGCCACATCATTTGCGGATTTGTTTCAAATTCTTCTCCATTATTTTGTATAATTTTGTCCACAAGATAAGGTTTCATTAATTGCCCTTGATTCGCAATGGCTGAAAAAGCGGAAATTAATTGAATCGGCGTCACAGAAATTCCCTGTCCAAAAGAAGATGTGGCAATATAAAGTTTACCCTTTTTATCTAACGAACTAATATCTCCTAAACTCTCTCCAGGCAAATCAATGTCAGTTAATTTTCCAAAACCAAAATCGCTGACATATTTTTTAAATATTTTATTTTCTATTTGATGCGCGACAAAAATAACCCCGGTATTAATGGATTTTTCTAAAACTTCAGTCATTGTTTGTTTTCCGTATTTTTTATCATCATAATTTCTAATTATATATCCGCCAATTTGCGCTTGTCCAGTATCTATAAAAGTTGTTTCCGGAGTAACTTTATTTGTTTCTAATCCAATGGCCATAGTAATCGCTTTAAAAACAGAGCCGGGTTCATACTGATCAAAAATGGCCGAATTATTAAAAATATTAATATTTTCATTTTCATTGTATTTATTTGAATCAAAGTTTGGTAAATTACATAAAGCTAAAATTTTTCCAGTTCGCGGTTCCATAACAATAACAGTGCCGCTTTGAGCTTTATATTTTTCAACAACGTTTTTTAATTCTTGGCAAGCGGTAAATTGAATAGCTTCATCCAAAGTTAAAATTATTGACGCTCCATTCTCGGATTTTTGAACTATTGATTCTGAAGTTGCGATAAAATTTCCCCCAATTCCTTTTGCCTCTTTTAAAAACCCTTTTTTACCTTTTAATTGTTCTTCAAAATATTCTTCAATTCCATATTGTCCAATTTGTTCATTTTTTTTAAAACCAACAAAACCCAAAACATGGCTAAAAAGATTATCATGAGGATAAAAACGAACGGTTTCTGAATTAAATTTAATTCCTTTTAAATTTAATTCTTTAATTCTTTTCATTTCTTCTTCGCTTAAATAATGCTTAATCGGTTCATATAAATCATTTTTTTTAGAAAGACGCGGCAAAATTTTTTCTTTTGAAATTTTAATTATTGAAGATAATTTTTCAAATGTCTCTTCTGGATTTTCAACATCTCTTGGAACGGCGTAAATTAAATATAAATCACGATTAATTGCAATCGGATATAATTCATCGGTCATTGCCTTTTTAATTAATATCTCCCCTCTTTTAGGATAAGTTTCTTGATAAAATTGATGAATGTCCACAGAAAGATTGACATAAAAATTGTGTCGCAAAATTTGCAAAACAAATAAACGGAAAATAACCAATCCGGCAAAAATAAAAAAAATTACCATTAAAAAGGTAATTCTATTAAATTTTTCTTTATTTTTTCTTTGAAACCTTGACATAAATTAAGCAAAAATTTTAAGAAATTTTTACAGAATTTTCAATTTTACAATTTTTAAATTTTAATGCGTTAATTTTATGTTTCTATATTTTTTGTTAAAAATTAATTTATTTAGTCATTCATTAAATTGATACTTGAAAATTGAAAATTTTTCTACATTTTACATTCATAATTCTGCATTCTATTTTGCCGCTATTTCTCCTGTTTCTTCTAAATATTTTAAATTGTCCACTTTGACCATTTTTAATTCTTCGCCAGCCTGTTTAATTTTTGCGGTAGCTTGAAGTTGCAAAAATTCTATTTCTAATTGCTTGTTCTCTTTTTTTATTTCTTCTATTTGTTTTTTAAAATCAGTAATTTTTAATCCTCCAACCACCAAACTGTTTGTTTGAATTAAATAAAACAATCCCATTAAAATAATTGAAAATAAAATAATCTTCCTTGTTATTTTTAAAGTATATTTTCTTTCTTTTTGTTTTTGTGGTTTAAAAGCGGACATAGAAACAAATTAAGAATGTAGAATGTAGAATGCAGAATTAAAATTTTAGATTTAAAATTTCTCTGCTATTCTCATTTTCGCGCTTCTGCTACGGGGATTATTTTTTATCTCTTCAAAAGTTGGGGTTATAACTTTTTTAGTAATAATTTTCAAAGACGCTTGATGTTTACAAACACATTGAGGAAATTCAGATGGACAGACGCAATCCCTTGCCTCTTGTTTAAAAAATTGTTTAACAATTCTATCTTCCAAAGAATGAAATGAAATTACGCAAATCCTTCCTCCTGGTTCTAAAATTTTTATTGCTTGAGGCAAAATTTGTTTTAAATTTTCAAGTTCATTATTAACCGCGATTCTTAGCGCTTGAAAAACTTTTGTCGCTGGATGAATTTTTAAAAAATGATACCATTTTGGCGTTGCTTTTTTTATAATTTCTTTTAGTTCAAAAGTAGTTGCTATGGGTCTAATTTTTCTTTGCTCTATAATTTTTGCGGTGATACTTTTAGCAAATCGTTCTTCTCCGTATTCTTTTAAAATTTTTTCAATTTTTAATTGCGGCCACTTATTAATAATTTCTTTAGCAGTTAAATTAAATTTAAATTTTGCATTGTCATTTTGAATATTGTACCTCATATTAAGCTGTTCGTCTTTTTGAAAACTAAATCCTCGTCTATCTTCTTCAAGCTGACAACTTGAAAATCCAAGATCTAAAAGAATTCCATAAAATTTTAAATTTTTAAATTTGTCATTAGAATGTAATTGCTCAATAATTTTTTCTAAATTAGCAAAATTATCGTTTATTAAAATCAATCTCTCTTCTAAATTTTGTAATTTTAACATTTTAATTTTGACATTTGAGATATTCTTTTCATCTAAATCAATTCCAATCACTATTCCATTCGGTTTATTTTTTTCTAAAATTACCATTGAGTGTCCACCATCTCCAAAAGTGCAATCAATAAAATTTTGATTAGACTTAATATTTAAATTTTCTATCACTTCATTTAAAAGAACGGGAATATGCATAGAAATAAAATTATGAACTATAAATTATGAAAAAAATAAATTCGTATCAATTAGCGAACTCAATTCATAATTCGTGATTTATAATTTATTTTTTAAAGTTCTTCCAATGCTTCGGCAATGTTTTCACTGGTTTTTTCAGTAGTAGATTTATATTTTTCCCATTTTCCTTCATCCCAAATTTCCAAACGATTAAATAGACCGGCGATAACCGCTTTCTTTTTTATCTCGGCATATTTTCTTAAATAATCCGGAAGAATTATTCTCCCCTGTTTGTCAAGTTGAAGATCCATAGCTCCTGCCAGCATTAATCTTGAAAAAGCCCTTGTATTTGCTTTAGAAATAGAAAGTTTAGAAAGCTTGTTTGCTAAATTTTTCCATTCTTCCATAGTGTATAAAAATAAACAATTATCCAAACCACGAGTAATTACAATACCCTCGGTTAATTTAGAACGAAATTTTGTTGGAATAGCTATTCGTCCTTTTTCATCAATTGTATGAAAATATTCTCCAATAAACATAAAAATCATTAAAACAAAATAACATTAGAATAATTATTTTCAATGACAGAAATAAACAATTCTTAATTAAGAGTTATAAGTTAATCTTTTAACTTTTCCACTTTTTTTAGAGTTATCCCCACTTTTATCCACAATTTTCCATTACAAATGCATTATACTCCATTTTATTCCATAATCCAATTCAACCTGTGGAAAAATTAAAATGAAAAAAATAAAAAAAACATTTATAATAATTAAAATTAAAGGTCGAAAAAATAAATTTATTTTTTTATTTTATTTTTAACCAAATTTATGAAAAAAATATTATTAACATCATCATTAGTTTTTGTTTTTGTTTTTTCTGTGGCATTTAGCGCTATGGCAATAGAAACCAACGTTGCTCCTGATAAAACCAAAGTTGATTCTACATTAAGAGATAAAAAAGTTAATTCTATATTAAGAGATAAAAAAGTTAATTCTA
>JAGUXS010000078.1 GCA_020061725.1 Patescibacteria group bacterium
CGAGCCGCGCTTTGCTCGGCGAGCCAGTTTTCCCGTATAAGGCGGCGCACAGCGCCGCCGAAACGACAAACCAAAAAGACGAAAGTTTGATAATGGAGCGGGTAACGGGAATCGAACCCGTATCTCTACCTTGGCAAGGTAATATAATAGCCACTATACGATACCCGCGTATATAAAATTTATTTTATATTTCTAATTTTTATTCATCTCTCGTTAAATAATTTTAATTGACACATTAAAGTTTGAAAATTGTAAAATGGTATTTAACGAAATTATAAATTGAAAATTACTCTACCAATTTGGCCGCTCCCAAAATTATTGCGTCTTCTCCAAGTTTAGATTTAACTATCGGAATTTTAAATAAACTTTTATTCGCTAAATGTTTTTTCATTTCAATAATAGCTGGCTTATAAAGCATTTTAATTTCACTTAAACCACCGCCCAAAATAACAATATTTGGATCAAAAATATTTATAAAATAAGCCAATCCTATGCCAAGATTTTTAGCAACTTTTAAAATAGCTTTCTGAGCTATTTTTTTATTTTGTAAAGCTTCCATATTAATCTCTTTGCTTGTTTTTTCTTTTCCTGTTAAAATTTTATAATATTTTTCCAAAGCAATTCCCGAAGCAGCCGCTTCAAAACACCCTCGCTTTCCACAATTACACTTTAATCCATTTTTTTCAATAATTACATGATGACTAATTTCACTGATTAAATAATGAGCTCCATAATATGATTTTTTATTTATTATTATTCCCGCGCCAATTCCAGTTCCCAAAGTAAATCCTAAAATCACATTGTATTTTTTGCCTGCTCCAAAAATACTCTCTCCCAAAGTAAAACATTGAGCGTCATTGCTTAAAAATACCGGAACCTTAAATTCTTTTTCTAAAATTTTTTTTAAATAAATATTTTTAAAATTTTTAGTAAAATTTAGCGCTTCAATAATTACTCCTTTTTTAATATCGATTCTTCCGGCAAATCCTATGCATATTTTTTTTACATCCTTATTCCAATTTTTTTTTATCACATCAAAAATATTTTGTAAAACAAAATGTTTACCTTTTTTTGGTTGAGTGGCAATTTTTATTTTTTTTAATTTTAAATTATCATCAACAAAAGCGCAAATAATTTTACTCGCTCCAACATCTAAACTAATAAGCATAAAAATTAAATCAAGAATTTATAATTTGTAATTTAAATTTATTTATATATTTTATATATGCTTTATTTTTCTCTTTATGTCAATATAAATTGACATATAAAATTGACGGAAAGTAAAAATTAGTTTAAAATAAGCCCATTATGAATATTACTGAATTGGCCAGAAAATTAAAAATTTCCACAGTAAAGTTGCGGGAAGAATTGCCGAAGCTTGGTTTTGATATTGGTCAAAAAGCAATTAAAGTTAATCCTTGGGTTGCGAATAAAATTATAGAAAATTTTCAAAAAGGATTAATAAAATTTGAAAAAGAAAAAGAAGAAGAAAAAGAAGAAATAATTCATCAACTGACGGATAAAAAAGAAATTAAAATTCCTGCGACAATTACAGTCTATCAATTAGCGCAAAAATTAGAAATGCCGGTTGTTCAAATTATTTCCGAATTAATAAAAAATGGAATCATGGCGACTATTAACGAAGAGATTGATTTTGAAACAGCCAGTATTGTTGCTCAAGATTTAGGATTTAAAACACAAATAGCAGATGAGATTCTTATTCAAGGGGGAGGAGTTATTACAAATGAAAGATTAAAAGAAATTCTCAAAGAAGATGAAGATAAATTAGAATCAAAACCGCCAGTTGTCGTGATTATGGGACACGTTGATCATGGAAAAACCACCTTATTGGATTTTATTCGTAAAACAAATGTTGTTTCATCGGAAAGTCATGGCATTACTCAACACATTGGAGCGTATCAAGTAGAAAAAAATGGTCAATTAATTACTTTTTTAGACACTCCCGGACATGAGGCTTTTAAAGCGATGAGAACTCGAGGGGGAAGAGTGGCTGATATTGCGATTTTAGTTGTTGCAGCTGACGACGGATTAAAACCCCAAACTCTTGAAGCAATTAAAATCATTCAACAAGAAAAATTACTTTTTATTGTGGCTATTAATAAAATTGATAAGCCAGAAGTAGACATTGAAAGATTGAAACAACAATTAGCAGAGAATAATCTTTTGCCAGAAGATTGGGGTGGAAAAATTATTTGCATTCCTATCTCTGCCAAGAAAGGAGACGGGGTTGATAATTTATTGGAAATGATTCTTTTAATTAAAGAAATGGAAAAAATAAAAGCCAATCCAAATAGAGAGGCTTTGGGGACAATAATAGAATCGCATTTAGATTCTCAAGAAGGAGCGGTGGCTACTGTTTTAATTCAAACAGGGACATTAAAAAAGGGGGACGCTATTATTATCGGCCCTGTTTCAGGAAAGGCTAGAACATTGAAAGATTTTAATAATTTAGAATTAGATGAAGCTAAGCCTGGAACGCCAGTCAAAATTTTAGGATTAAAAAAAATTTGCCAAGTTGGAGATATTTTAGAAGCAATTTCTAACAAGAAAGAGTTTAAAAAGAAAGAGAAAGAACATAGTTTATTTTTTGAAAAAAAGAGAAAAAAAATTTTATTCTTTTTGGGACAAAAAAAATTTTTAGACGCGAAAAAATTAAATATTATTTTAAAATTTGATGTTTCAGGTTCAGAAGAAGCGATACTTGAAAGTTTAGTTAAAATTCATAGGCCGGAATTAATTATAAATGTTATCGCTCAAGGACTGGGAAATATCACAGAAGCAGATGTGATGCGAGCGTACGCCAGCCAAGCTCAAATTATTGGATTGCACGTTCAAACGACAAAAACAGCTTTAATTTTAGCTCGAGAAAAAAAAGTTCAAATAAAAATTTATGAAACTATTTATGATTTAATTGATGAAATTAATAAAATCCAAAATGAAATGGCAAAAACAACAAAAATTGAAAGAATTGATTTGGGTTGCCTTAGGATTTTAGCTACTTTTAAAAAAGGAGATGGTTCAATAATTTTAGGTGGGCAAGTTTTAGAAGGGAAAATAATTAAAAAAGGGAAAGTTGATATAAAGAGAAGAGATAAAAAAATAGGAGAGGGGGTTATAGACGAACTACAAACAAATAAAATTCCAATTGAAGAAATAAATGCTGGAGTTGAATGCGGGATAAAACTCAACACGCAAACACTAATTATGCCAGACGATATTTTTTATGTTTACGAAGAAAAAATTATAGAAACAAAATAAAAAAAACCTAATTAATCTAATTTCTTAATTAAAATTAGATATCATTTTCTCTTAATCTAAAATTTATAATTTAATTTATTTTGATCCATAATTCTTGATTATTTTTAAATCAAAAGTTGATTTTATGATTTCCAACGTACGCGTTCAACAAATAAACGAGGTTATTAGACAAGAATTAAATCAAATAATACTTCGAGAAATAGAATTTAATTTAAATACTATAGTCACTATTATTAGAGTAGACTCTAATCCAGAATTAAAAATAACTAAAATTTTTTTAAGAGTTTTTCCTGAAAATAAAGAAAAAAAAAGTTTAAAAACTTTAAATAAACGAACCCCGCTTTTACAAGCTCTTTTAAATAAAAAAATATATTTACGCTATGTTCCAACAATTAAATTTTTTATTGATACAAAGGGGAAAAAAGAAGAAACAAGAGAAGAAAAAATAGAAGAGTTGTTTGAGGAAATAGAAAAAACACAAGAGACACTAAAACAAAAAATAATAAAACACAAGAGGCATTAAAACATTATAATAAATTAACCTAATTAACTCAAATAATAATCAAATGCGCGGAAGTGCGCGGAAGTGAGACTTCCGCATTTAGAAGTCGAACTTCTAAAATTAAATTTTTTAATTTTAATTATGAATCAAGAGACTAAACAATGTCAAAATTGTTCTCAAAATTTTCAAATAGAGCCAGAGGATTTTGAATTTTATGAAAAAATTAAAGTCCCTGCGC
>JAGUXS010000021.1 GCA_020061725.1 Patescibacteria group bacterium
TATTCTAGTTTTAGCCAAACTTTTGGCGCCTTTTGCCCCGCATTTAGCCGAGGAGTTATGGCACAAACTCGGCAATAAAAAATCAATTTTTTTAGAATTCTGGCCAAAATACGATAGCAAATTAATCCAAGAAGAAAAAGTTACTTTGGTTATCCAAATTAACGGCAAATTAAGAGATCGGCTTGAGGTTGAGCGGGGCTTAGAGCAAAAGGGAGTGGAATCACTCGCTTTGGCTCAAGAAAAAATTAAAAGGTATCTTGCCGGCAAAGAAATTAAAAAAATAATTTTTGTTCAGGATAAGTTAATTAATATTGTATCGTAATTCCCGTTTTAAGAAACCGAGTTGCCAAGTAGTGTTTGGAAACTCAGTTTCTTAGTTCGTCTTTAAGTTTCTTGACATAATTTTAAAAAGGGTTAAAATACAATTATTATGGAGATAATCAAATGCGATAAATGTAAAAAGATTAAAAAGTCAGAACAAGGAAAGTCATCTTTTAGAAGTAAATGGACATCGGGTAACGTTCGTGGCGGCAATCCTTGGGAAATGATTTCTTTCGATTTATGCGAAAAATGTTCTCAAGGCATAGTTAAATTTATTAAAACCTATTTAAGAAAATAAAACCTATGACACCTCTTACCGAACCAATTCAAAAAGAAGAGTTAAAGGAAGTTTTTACTGAGGCTTTAGAGCCGTTTATTGATTCTATTAAAGAAGATTTTAACAAAGTTGACGAGAGATTTGACAAAGTTGATAAGAGATTCGAGAATATGGATGAACATTTAGATAGAATAGAGGGGCGTTTAGATAAGATAGAGACAACAATGGTTACTAAATCTTATTTAGACGATAAATTGGCCGATCTGGAAGGAGGTTTAATCAGTAAATTGCGCAAAGAGGATGAAAAAGTCAATCGTTTGATTGAGGTTTTAAAATACAAATCAGTGCTAAACAGCGAAGATATTAAACAATTTAACGAATTTCAAATTTTTCCTAAAGTTTGATTTTAGTAAAATTTTTAGTATAATAACCCTGCGCAGGAGAAATTACTCGCAGGGTTTTAAAATAGAGCCGCTATGAAAAAGTACCTGACAGTTTTTAAAAACAGTCTTCAGGTAAACCTAGCATATAGGTTTGATGTTTTTGCGGCGTTTTTTTCGGAATTTCTCTCATTGACAGTATTAATTTATTTATGGATTTCAATTTACCATCAAGGCAACCAAATCGGTGGTTATTCATTGGATGCCTTAATTGGTTATTTTATTTTGAGCAAATTTATAACTATCGTGGTTGATTCAGTTGATATGGCTTGGCTGATCGGCGATACGATCCGCGAGGGTGAGATTTTAAATTATCTGACAAAACCGATTAATTTTTTGTATAAAAATTTTTTTCATTATCTGGGGGCATTACTGACACTCTGACGAAAATGTCCCAATACCCAACAGATATTTTTTTCCACAAAACGGTAAGGGTTTTCTTTTCAGCAGTAATTCCCTTGGCTTTTGTGGCAACGGTTCCCGCTAAGGTTTTAATTTATGGCCCACGGCTTGATTTAATTTTTTTTGCCGTTTTGCTGGCTGTGATATTTTTTATCATTTCCCGTAAATTTTGGCTTTATGGATTAAAACATTATGCCAGCGCTTCAAGTTAATTTTTTAGAATATGCCGATCATTGAAGTGAAAAATTTATCAAAGACATACGAATATTACAAAAAACAGCCCGGGCTTTGGGCATCTGTCAAGGGTTTGTTTGGGCGTGAAAAATTATTCACCGAAGCCGTGAAGAACGTAAGTTTTAACATTGAAGAAGGGGAGTTGGTCGGTTTTTTAGGCCCCAATGGAGCAGGCAAAACAACAACTTTGAAAATCCTTTCTGGTATTCTTTACTCTTCGGCCGGCGAGTAAAAGTTTTGGGGTATATTCCTTGGAGGCGTCAAAAAGAGTATCAGAAACAATTTACCCTAGTAATGGGCCAGAAAAACCAATTATGGTGGGATCTACCGGCAATGGAAAGCTTTATTTTAAACAAAGAGATTTACGAAGTAAGTGACAAGGATTTTAATAAAAATTTAGATGAATTAACCGAACTTTTGGATATTAAAGATATTTTGGATATTCAGGTAAGAAGATTGTCGCTTGGCCAAAGAATGAGGTGCGAATTGGTAGCGTTTTTACTTCACAAACCAAAGGTATTATTTTTGGACGAGCCGACAATCGGACTTGATGTGGTGGCGCAGAAAAATATCAGGGATTTTATTAAAAAATACAATGGGCTAAACAAAACCACAATTATCCTGACTTCGCATTATATGGACGATATAGAAGAGCTTCGCCGGCGCGTTATCATTATTGATAACGGAAAAATTATTTATGATGGCGATTTGGACAGCTTGATAAAAAAATATGCGCCGCATAAATTACTTACCATCAGTTTTGCCGGCGAGGGTGTCAAAAAAGAAGAGATTGAGAGGTTTGGAGAAATTAACAAATTCAATCCCAATTCCGTTTCGTTTAAGGTACCGCGGGAAGAGGTGAAAAATTTAGCCGCCAAATTGCTAAATTCCAATTTGGCAGTTGATGATATTTTAATTGATGAAGTTGATATTCAGGATATTATCAGAAAAATTTTTAACAAAAACGGTTAGGGTTATTTAGAAAAAGTAACCTATGCTTGATGCCAAATTTTGGGAAAAGTATTTTGAAGTTTATGATGTTTTGAATTTAGTTATTCCTTATCGGGAGCTTCTTGAAAAGATTGCTGATAAATTGGAGATAAAAACAATGTTTTAATACAAAAGAAAGTCAAGGGATTCTCAAGTATCAAAAACATTCTTATGAAGATTTTTTATTGGATATGAAACATCTTTTGAAAAATAAAAAAAATTAATTTTCAAGTATGATTTTATATTTTATAAATAAAAAAATATGAACAGAAAAATTATAATAAAAAATAAAGACGAAGAAGCGTTGATTAAAGACTTATATAAAAGAAAAGATATCAAAGCAGAACGTATAAAAAGATTTTTAGCGCTTCCTGATCTAACTAAAAAAGAAAATTCTCCGGTAAAAATTTTATTTGACCAGATAATCAACTTGTCCATGTTTAAGGACTTTGATTTAGTTGACTTTCCGAGAATTGTAACTGTTGAACAATGTTTTGACCTTCTAAATATGCCAAAAGACCATCCCGCCAGAAGAGAAACAGATACTTATTATTTAGATGACATTCATATTTTGCGTACACACACAACGGCTTTCTGGTCTTTTTATTTGAAAGATAAAAAAACCTTAGAAAAGTTGGAAAAAGATAGAGAAATAAAGGCGCTGGCTCCTGGAATTGTTTTTAGAAAAGATGAAATTGACAGAAGCCACTATCCGGCTTTTCACCAAATTGACGGTTTGTTAATTTGCAAAAAATCAAAAAAGATTATTATGCAGGAAGACTTGAAAAATGTGCAGATTGAGCTGGCAAAAGGAATTTTTGGTTCTGACATTGAATGGAAATTTATTCCCGATGAGTTTCCTTATACAGTTGAAAGTCTAGAAATGAATATTAAATTCAATGATGAATGGATGGAGGTAAACGGAGCCGGTCTCGTACATCCGCAATGTCTGAAAAATTTTGGTTTAGATCCGGAAATTTACAACGGCTGGGCATTCGGGTTTGGTGACAGATTGGTAATGATAAAAATGGGAATTCCAGATATCAGAATTTTGTGGTCAGACAATCCACAGATAACCAGCCAGTTTAAAGATATAAATAGCAAATATAAAGAAGTCAGCAAATACCCCGAGATATTTAGAGATATTTCGTTTATAATTGATAAAAATATAAATTTAAATAATTACTACGAAATCGTAAGAGATTTTGCCGATAACTTAATCGAGGAAGTAAAACTACTTGATGAATATGAAGACAAAAATAAATTTGGTGAAAACAAAAAGTCTTATACATTTCGTATTATTTATCGTTCGTTTGAAAGAACCCTAACTAATGAAGAAATAAACAAAATTCAAGAAAAAATCCGCGAAAAAACAAAACAAGACTTGAATGCGGTTTTGCGATAATATTACTTTTATTAGATTTTGTTATTTTAAAATCTCTTTTGCAAATTCGGCAAGAGAGATTTTTAGTATTATGGAAATAAAACAAATGATATGCATTGCCTTTTCCTTTCGGTCGATTTTTTGCTATAATAACCCTGCAATGGCCACCCAGTAGGGTTTTGAATTTAAATAAAACAAATTCAAGGAGGATTAAGGTGGGCTTATGGAAAAAATA
>JAGUXS010000052.1 GCA_020061725.1 Patescibacteria group bacterium
AAAAATTAAAAAATAAAAAATTAAAATAGGTAAAATTTTCAATTAATCTGTAGTCTAATTTATTTACAATCTATTATCGCAAAAATTAATTATTTATTCAAGTAGAAACAAATAATTATTCGTTCCTATGATGAATTGTGGATAATCTTTGGATAAAAAATTTTGCTTTTTTAAAAAAAATATTTAAAATAAAATCGCAAGGTCGAAAATATTCTTTTTTAAATTTATTAATTTAATTTTTTTATGAAAATAATTCCTTTAAATGATCGTGTAATTATAAAACCCATCCAAAAAGATGAAATCACTAAATCTGGCATTATTTTGCCAGAAACAATTGATAAAGAAAAACCAGAACAAGGCGAAGTGATTGCTATTGGTCCGGGAAAACTTTTAGAGAATGGTCAAAGGGCTCAAATGGAAGTCAAAGTTGGAGACAGAGTTTTATTTACCAAATACAGTCCAAATGAAATAAAAGTTGATGATAAAGAATTTTTAGTTATCAATGAAAGCGACATTATGGCAATAATTAAATAAATAATTAATTTATAGTTTTAGATTTAAAAACAATCAACAACCTATAAATAGAATAATTCGCCGAAGGCGAATAAAATAATGAAAAACGCAAATATTAAAAATTAAAATGACAGTTTAAAATGTAAAATTTTTTTATCTTTGAATTTCATTTTAAATTTTACATTACATTGTTATTTTACATTTTGATTTTTTAACTTTTAACTTTTTATTATGTCTAAACAAATTTTATTTGACGAAAAAGCTCGTCAGAATTTATTAAAAGGAGTTAACGCATTGGCTAACGCGGTAAAAGTTACCTTGGGACCTAGGGGTCGCAATGTTGCTTTAGATAAAGGGTTTGGTTCGCCAACTATTACGAATGATGGCGTGACTGTCGCTAAAGAAATAGAATTGGAAGATAAATTTGAAAATGTTGGCGCTCAACTTCTTCAAGAAGTCGCGACTAAAACCAACGATGTTGCTGGAGATGGAACAACAACAGCGACAATTTTAGCTCAAAGCATAATTGTCGAGGGATTAAAAAATGTTACTGCCGGAACAAATCCAATGATTATAAAAAAAGGAATTGAAAAAGGAGTAAATGCGATCATTAAAGAATTAAAAGAAAAAATTTCCAAACCAGTTTCTAACCAAGAAGAAATAGAACAAGTCGCCGCTATTTCCGCAAACGACAAAGAAATAGGCAGGGTTATTGCCGAAGCAATGGAAAAAGTTGGAAAAGATGGAGTGATCACCGTTGAAGAAGGACAATCTTTTATTATTGAAAAAGAAGTGGTTGAAGGAATGCAATTTGATAAAGGTTATGTTTCTCCATATATGATTACTAACGCAGAAAAAATGCAAGCGGAATTTAACAACGCTTCTATTTTAATTACTGACAAAAAAATATCTAGTATTAGCGAAATTTTACCTTTATTAGAAAAAATAGCCCAATCTGGTAAAAAAGATTTAGTAATTATTGCTGATGAAGTTGATGGAGAAGCCCTGACCACTTTAGTCATTAATAAACTTCGAGGGGCTTTTAATACCCTAGCCATTAAAGCACCTGGATTTGGAGATCGCAAAAAAGAAACATTGGAAGACATTGCCATTTTAACTGGTGGTAAAGTGATTTCTGAAGAAATTGGATTAAAATTAGAAAATACTGAATTAGAAATGTTAGGCCAAGCTCGAAAAGTTATTGCTGACAAAGAAAATACAACTATTATAGAAGGCAAAGGCGATAAAAAAGATATTGATAATCGTGTAGCTCAAATTAGAAAAGAATTAGAAAAAACGACTTCTGACTTTGATAAAGAAAAACTTAAAGGAAGATTGGCAAAATTAACCGGCGGGATTGCGGTTTTAAAAGTTGGCGCGGTTACTGAAACAGAACAAAAAGAAAAACAACATCGAGTTGAAGATGCTTTAGAAGCGACTAAAGCGGCTGTTGAGGAAGGTATTGTTGTTGGCGGAGGGGTCGCTCTTTTAAGATGCATTCCTGTTTTAGATAAAGTTGAAGTAGAGGGAGAAGAAAAAATTGGAATTAATATTTTAAGAAAAGCGCTAGAATCTCCTTTGAGACAAATTGCCAAGAATGCCGGAAAAGACGATTCAATTGTTCTTGAAGAAGTTAAAAAATTAAAGGGAACTATGGGCTACAACGCCTTAACTGACACATATGAAGATTTAATAAAGCGGGGAATTATTGATCCAACAAAAGTTACTCGTTCTGCTTTGCAAAATGCGGCGTCCATTGCTTCAATGTTATTAACAACCGAAGCGGTAATCACTGACCTCCCAGAAAAAAAAGGTTCTTGTTATTCAGCTAATAATGGAATGGCCAATGGAATACAAGGTGGCATGGGTGGCGGAATGGGAATGGATTATTAAAATCAAAAAAACACTAAAATGAAAATATAAAAACAAAAAAACAAAAAATAAAAACAATCTAGTCGTTTAGATAGATTGTTTTTATTTATATTTATTTTTTTAATTTAGATATCCAATGTCTAAATTAAAAATTTGTATTTTTTTAAAAAAAGAGTATTCTTTTTATAAAAACAAATATTAAAATTTAAATATCAAAGATGGAAAGGGATAATTAGCGGTTAATTACAGAGTATTCACTTATAGGTTGTTTTATTGTTTAATGTTTTAGCTTTAAAATTTAAATTTTGTAAAAATTTTTCCTAAATTTTTTGTTTATCTTAAAATATGTCTCAAGGATTTTGGGAGAAACTAAAGAAACCTTTTTTTGTTTTAGCGCCGATGCACGACATCATTGATATTGCTTTTAGACAAATGTTTATTAAATATGGCCGACCGAATGTTTTTTATACTGAATTTATTTCTGCGGATGGACTTTGTTCTTCTGGCAAAGAAAAATTATTATTATCTTATTTAAAATTTGAAAAAAACGAAAAACCAATTGTCGCGCAAATTTTTGGATCTAAGCCAGAAAATTTTTTCAAAGCCGCAAAAATAATCAAATCGCTTAACTTTGATGGTATTGACATTAATATGGGTTGTCCAGATAAACAGATAGAAAAACAAGGAGCTGGAGCGAGTTTGATGAAAAATTTTAACTTAGCGCGAGAAATTATTCGAGCGACAAAAAAGGGAGCAGATCAATTACCAGTCTCAATAAAAACTAGAATTGGTTATAATGAAAATATTTTAACAACTTGGCTACCTGAACTTTTAGCTGAAAAGCCGGCAGCAATCACTATTCATGCTAGAACAAGAAAAGAATTATTTTCTTTGTCAACTCGCTGGGAAACAATTAAACAAGCGGTAAAAATTGCAAAAAAAAGCAAAACTTTAATTATTGGCAATGGCGATATAACAAATCTTGAAGAAGCTAAAATCAAAATCAAAGAAACGGGTGTTGACGGAATAATGATTGGTCGAGCGGCCATTGGCAATCCTTGGATATTTAATTCTAAAAACAGCATGACCATTTTACCTAAAGAAAAAATAATAGCCCTCAAAGAACATATTTGCTTATTTAATAAATATTTTTTTAAAACAAAAAAATTTATTGTTTTAAAAAAATATTTTAAAGGTTATCTTAATGGTTTCCCTGAAGCAAAAACAATTCGAATGAAACTTATGGAAACAAAAAATTCAAAAGAAGCTATAAAAATTATTAATCAATGCCAAAAAATTTTAAATTAAATTTTAAATTTTAATTATGAAAAAAATATTATCTTGCAGTCTTTTAATTGCAGGCGCCAATTTATTTTTTGTAAAACAAGCATTAGCTGTTTGTCCAGTTTGTACGATTGCTATTGGCACTGGAGTCGGATTTTCAAGATGGTTAAAAATTGATGACACAATCACCGGTCTTTGGATTGGCGGTTTTATTGTTTCTTTAATTATTTGGACAAAAGGTTGGTTTGATAAAAAAAATATTCATTTCAAAACAAGAGCCGCAATAATAATCACGGCATATTATTTATTAATCATTGCCCCTCTTTTTTTTACTGGAATTTTAGGAAATACAAAAAATAATGTTTTATGCTTTTGCCATTTCTATTTAGATAAATTATTATTAGGAATAATTATTGGCAGTTTTGCTTTTTGGCTTAGCATAAATTTGTATTCTTATTTAAAAGAAAAAAATAATGGACGCAGTTATTTCCCATTTCAAAAAGTTATAATGCCAATTTTATCACTTATTATTTTAAGCGTTATTTTTTATTATTTAACAATTTAATTATGGAAAAAGAAAATTTAATTAAAAATGTGGATGAATTTATTCAAAAAATAGATAAAATGGAAAAACAAGACAAAATGGATTTATCATCTGATCAAGATTTATCAATCGCCATTATGAATTTAATTAGCATTGAGGAACACTTTTTTTTTACAGCTCAAAAAACCAATAAATTAAAATATTTTGATTTATTGCAAGAAGTGAGAGCAATGCGCGGCGAACTTTTAAAAAAAATTGTCAAAGATCCCGAAGGGGAAGTTTGGTGTATTTCTAAACATCTTTTAGCTGCTTCAATGAGATTAATGGAAGTTGGAACAAAACAAAATAAATTAGGCAATAAAAACGAAGCATACGATCTTTTTAATAAAGCCTACAATCTTTATTCTCTTTTTTGGGGATTAAATATGAATTTAATTAATGCGGAAAATATTAAAAAAATAGACGATAATGCACTCAACATACACGACACGGAAGGGAAAGGATTTATGGGAAAACTTGGCGGATTAGTCAAAAAAGTACTTGATTGTTGTAGAGAGTAATTAAAGACAGGGGGTTATTTTGCGTTTTGATTTTTTACATTTTGATTTTTTTATGCATGATCCATTTTCTTTTTATAAAAAAAATAAATTTTTTGATAAAAAAAATTTTACAAATTATTCAAAAATAACAGAACGGCAAGACAACGAAGTGCCGTTTTTTCAAAAAGAAACAAAAGAACGTTTAAAATTAATTTTAAATTCTAAAAAAATAAATTGTTTTTTTTTAATTTTATTTTTAGGATTACTAATTCTGTGTGGTAGGATATTTTTTCTTCAATTTGTCAAAGGCATTTCCTATCAAAAATTAGCCGAAAAAAATAGAATTAGAATTCAAACGATCTCTCCCAATCGTGGGGTTATTTACGATCGATTTGGAAAATTATTAGCTCGAAATGTTCCAAATTTTTCTTTATTTCTTATTCCGGCCGATCTACCTAAAGGAAAAAAACAATTAGACGCGCTCATCATTCAAACAGCTAAAATTATTAACCAAGAGACTAATTATTTAAAAAAATTAATTAGCGATTCTAAACCCTATTCTTTTGAACCAATTTTAATTCAAGAAAATCTTACTTATGAACAAATTATTCTTTTAAAAATAAATCCATTGCCCGGTATAAATTTAATTGAACAAACAAAACGGCAATATTTGACTGGAGAATTTACATCACATATTTTGGGATATTTAGGAAAAATAAATCCAATTGAAAAAGAAAAAAATCCCGAATATTCATTAACTGATTACATTGGAAAAACCGGACTTGAATTTTTTTATGAAAAAACACTTCGTGGAATTCCTGGGAAAAAACAAATAGAAGTTAATTCTTTTGGCAAGGAGGAAAGAATTATCGTTCAAAAACCCAGCCAAGCCGGAAACAATCTTGTTTTATCTTTAGACTTAGAACTCCAAAAAAAAATTTACCAAGTTTTATCAGATACTTTAAAAAAAGTTAAACAAAAAAAAGCAACGGCAATTGTCCTAGACCCCATGTCTGGAAAAATTTTAGCTATGGTTAGTCTTCCAAGTTTTGATAATAATTTTTTTTCGCAAAATATCTCTCAAAAGAATTATCAAAAATTGATTAATGATCAAAATAAACCTTTTTTAAATAGGGCTATTTCTGGAAAATATCCTCCGGGCTCCACAATTAAATTAATTATGGCTTTAGCCGGATTAGAAGAAAATATAATTAATCAAAATACGATAATTTATGACAAAGGAGTGATTGGAATTCCTCACCAATATGATCCTAAAATCACCTATTATTTTCACGGTTGGCAAAGAAGCGGACTTGGCCCGATGAATGTTATTAAAGCCATTGCTAAATCTTCGGATATATTTTTTTATATTTTAGGCGGAGGATATAAAAATTTTAAAGGACTTGGAATAGAAAAAATTATTGAATATTTTAAAAAATTTAATTTGGATAATTTATCCGGCATAGATTTACCTAATGAAATAAAAGGTTTTATTCCAACCCCTGAATGGAAAGAAAAAAACAAAAATGAACAATGGTATTTAGGAAACACCTATCATTTATCAATTGGTCAAGGGGATCTTTTGATCACTCCCCTTCAAGTTGCTCTTTGGACAGCGATGATTGCCAATAAAGGAACAATTTATCAACCTCAAATAGTAGATAAAATTATTGATTCAAAGGGATCTTTAATTCAAGAAAATTCTTCAAAAATAATAAAAGAAAATTTTATTAAAATAAAAAATATTGAAATAGTTCAAAAAGGCATGAGAGAGGCAGTGGAGTATGGCGAGACTAAACTTTTTGCTAATTTACCAATAAAAATCGCTGGAAAAACAGGCACAGCTCAAAATTTTGGCAATAAAAATTCTAATGCTTGGTTTACTGTTTACGCTCCAGTTGAAAATTCTGAAATTGTTTTAACTATTTTAATAGAAGAGGGAGGGTGGGGATCTCTAGTCGCAATCCCGCCCTCTAAAGAAATTTTAGAATGGTGGGTAAAAAATAGACAGATAAATAAATGATAATTAACACCTAATGAGATTGTAAAATTTTTATTTTATGTTAAAATAAAAACATAAAAACACAAGAGGTATTAAAACAATAAAATAAATTAACCTAATTGCCCCCCCTAATTTCTAATTAATTTAAATAATGCCACAATGACCCAAATAAATAAATTTAAAATCCAAAACGTCAAATTCCAAATAAATTACAAATTCAAATGATCAAAATTCAAAAGATAAGGTTTTGGATTTTGAATTTTGATTATTTAATTATTATAATTTATTTATAAATTGCATTGTCATTTTGCATTTTGCATTTTGATTTTTGCATCTTTTATATGTCTAAGCGAACAAAATTTATTATTTTAATCAGTGTTGGAACAATAATTATTATTGTCTTGCTTTTTTTTATTAAATATATTTATGAACAAAATTTTTCAGTTGAAAAAAAACCAATAAAAACTCCTTCAATTATTGAGCCAAAAACAGAAGAACAAACTTTTTTGCTTTCTGAAATTTCTCCGCTAACTAAAAAAACAAAAGAAAGAGCTGCGATAGAAAAGATGGTTTTTAATTTTATAGAAAGTTTTGGAAGTTATTCTAATCAAAGCGATTTTCAAAATATGTCAGGTTTAAAAATTTTTGCGACTTCTAAAATGCAAAATTTGATTGATGATTTTATAAATCAAGAAGAAACAAAAAATAAATCAACTAATAATTATTTTGGCATCACAACCAAAGTGTTGGCAATAAAAGAAGTTAATTCTAATTTAGAAGAAACCGCAATAGAATTTTTAATCAATACTCAGCGAGAAGAAGGCAAAGAATCCACGCAAAATATTAAAGTTTTTTATCAAAATGTTTTGGTAAAATTAATTAAACAAGGAGATGATTGGAAAGTGGATGAGGTGGAATGGAAGAAACAATAAAACAATAAAACATGGAAACATTAAAACAAATTAACCTAATTGATCCAATTGACTTAATTTTTATTTTTTAAATTTTACGTTTTGATTTTTTTATGATAGACGTTATTGTTATTGGAGATTGTTGTTTTGACACTTTTATTCAAATTCAACAGGCGAAATTATTAAAATTAAAAAAACAAGAAAATCAATTATTGTGTTTAGATTATGGAAGCAAGATTCTCATTGACAAAATTGAAACATCGATAGGAGGTAATGCGGCAAATGTCTCAATAAGTTTAAATAAATTAGGATTAAAAGTTGGAATTTACACAATTCTTAGCAATGATGAAAAAGGAGAAGAAATTTATCAAAAATTAAAAAAAGAAAAAATAAATGTAAAATTTATAAAAAAAGAAAAAAATTCTAAAACAAATTGTTCTTTTCTTATTAATTTTCAAAATGATCGAACGGCTTTAGTCTACCATCATTTACAAAAATATTCCTTGCCAAAATTAGATAAAACAGATTGGATTTATTTAACTTCAGTTGGAGAAAATCATGAAAAACTGCATCAGCAAATAATCACTTTAATTAAAAGCAAAAAAATAAAATTAGCTTTTAATCCGGGAACGTATCAGTTAAAAGCTGGATTTAAAAAATTAGAAAAAATTTTTAAACTAACGACAATTTTAATTGTGAATAAAAAAGAAGCGCAATCCTTAGTTAAAGAAGCAATAAACAAAGACATAGAAGAAAACAACGAACTTTTGAAAATTTTAAAAAATTATGGACCGAAAATAGTTGTTATTACTCAAGGACAAGATGGCGCTTGCGCGCATGATGGAAAAAAATATTTTAAAATGTCGGCTTTATCTGGTTCAAGAATTGATGTTACTGGGGCTGGGGATAGTTTTGCTTCAGCTTTTTTAGCTGGATTTATTTATCAAAAAGATGTAAAACAGGCCTTAAAATGGGGAATAATTAATTCAGCCTCTGTGATTAGAAAAATCGGCGCGCAAAACGGATTGCTTAAAAAAGCAGAAATTTTAAGAAGATTAAGGGGGTTCTTCCCAAAATACCGAGCTGAAAGTTTGCATGGTTGAGCAAAAAGAAGGAATAACCTATTTTAATCTTTGTTTATGCGAGTTTTGAAGTCTCAAAAAATCAATGACAGTCTTTAATTAAATTAAATTTATGAAATTAGAACAATTATATTGTTTAGAACAAGACCATGTTTCTGAAAAAGGAAGGAATAAATTTAATTTTGACATTAAACCATTTTTAAAAGAAGATATAAAGAGAAATTTAAAAGAATCTCAAAACTCTTATCTTCAACGGATGGGAGAGTTAGTGACTAAAAAAATAAGAAATAAAAATAAAATAAGAATATTATTTTAGATCTTTTTTATCATTCACTACAAGAAGAAAATTTATCTCAAAATGTTTTGAATATGATTGAAGAGATTATGGCTGAAGCCCTTAAATCGCAAGAGAGTGTTTATAATTTATTAAAAAATAAAAAAGTAATTGAAGACTTAGAGAGAAAAATTGATTATAATTATAGTTATATAAAGACTCCTATAGATAGTGATTCTTTTGGTAGAACTCAACGAAAAAGAAATTTTTTTTACCTCAATTAAGTAAAAAAGGAGTGGGAAGACCAGAAACTTATTGGAATACTCTATTTTTTCCTTGTAATACAAAAAGCACTCAATTCTTTGTCCAAGAGATACTTAACAACAAAACAATAGCCCTTTTAGGCGGAGGCCGTAGTCAAATAGGAGAAGAGTTTAAAAAATACAATATTACATCGTATAAAATTGTAAACGTTGATCCTTATGTTGAAAATATTGAAAAAGAAGCAGATACTGTAATTCCAATAAGCGCTTCTGACCCCAATTTTATGAAAAAAATAAGAGAGGGGGGGGTATTCAAGAAGACGCAGACGAAATTTGGGCATTATTTTCTATTCCAGTATATTTTAAAAACCCAGAAAAAATTCACCGACTTATTCAAAACATTAATGCCCTTCTTGCTGTTGGCGGATCAGCAAGAATCTGGCCGCTTGAACTAAGCGGAAAAGGAAAATATATAGATTTACTTGCGCGCAAAAACGCTTTAATAAATAACATAAAAAATATTAACGCGACGAAAAAACATGAAATCATTCTATATGAAGCTTTGGGACAAAATGGTATTATATTTCACAAATTAACGCCATCAAAAGAAAAATTTTAACTGAAAGTTGTCCCCTTTTAATTTTATTTGGATTTAGTTTTTTTAATCAAAAATGGATAAATTTTATTTTATATACCCATTTTAACCTTTGTTTATACAAACTTTGAAGTCTCAAAACGGGGATAGTTCTCTTTGAAAATCCCCTTTGAAAATTTTTATTTATAAATTTCACTTAATTTTAATTAGTGAAAAAAAGGAGAAAATATGTCTAAAGTTATTGTTTATTCCACAACAGTTTGTCCGTATTGCGATATGGCAAAAAAATATTTAGAAGAAAAAAGGATAGAATATATTGATATTGATGTTTCTAAAGATGAAAAAGCCATGGTTGAAATGACAAAAAAGACAAATCAATTAAGCATTCCTGTTTTGGATATTGATGGAGAAATTATTGTTGGCTTTAACAAAAAAGCGATTGACACAGCAATAGAAATAATGTTGAATAAATAAACCAAAACAAAAGTAACGACTAACTCGTAACAGATAGACGAGTATAATCCCCGCTTCACAGAATAATTACAGATTATTCATTACGAGTTATTTAGTTTGGTTTC
>JAGUXS010000098.1 GCA_020061725.1 Patescibacteria group bacterium
AGAGGAAAAACCAGAGAACGATTGTCCAGAATGTTCAGCTAATTATACCCTTTCCTATGTTGTTGCTGATGATGAAAATGGTTGTAGTAAAATTGAAGAAGAAAGATGCGTTGAAGAATTAGATGCTAATATTAACAAAGGTTATGAATCAAATTGTCTTCAAAAAGGTTTAGATACAAAAGATCATTGTTTTAATAATATAAAAGATATTGATGAAACAGAAATAGATTGCGGTGGCAAGGATTGTAAAATTTGTAAAATTTCCTTATCTTGTCCTTCTTGTCCAGATGGGTTTGACAAAAAACTTTTTACTACTAAAACTGACGCTGAAGCCGCAGGATATAATTATGAATACTATGATCCTATTGATGAAGAAACGCCGGATGATTGCGGAGAAATTAATTTTCAAGGGCTTTGCGTTTGTGAAAAAAATGAACCAGTTGAAGGATATTTTGTTTCTTGTTTAAAAATCGAGCAAACAATTAATGACTGTCCAGATTGTTCACCTGGATTTACAAAAGAAATTTATAATCACAATGACGCTTTAAGTCATGGATTTAGAAAGTGTCAAACAACTGAAAATCTTTGCGTTTGTAAAATAGACAAAAAAGATAATAAATATCCAAGTATTTGTCAAGAAGAATCAAAAACAATAACAGACTGTCCAGAGTCTTTTAGAGGATTTAGGAAAATTGAGCCTTATTCTAATAAACAAGCTGTGGCAGAGGGTTGGGATAAATGCGAAGAAAAAGAAAAAGCTTGTATTTGTACAGCTCAAGCAGGAAAAGATGGTTATCAAAAAACAGGTTGGTGGGATAATATGGCAACGATAGGGGAAAAACCGCTAATTCATTATGCCGGACAATTAAAACCAGGAGATGAATACACCGATCAAGGACCAGGAATAATGATTAATAATAAAAAAATCGGAGAATTTACAGACGAGGGAAGAGGGTATGTTAACACGGTTCTTACTTTTTTTGCGATGGCTGATCCAAATCAAGTTCCAATTAGAAAAATTAATATTAACTGGAAAGATGGAACATATTCTGATATATCAGGGAGTTATTCAAATCATGTTGATAAAAAATCCACTTATTATGAAAAATATTGCAAAGATCCAAATATTTGTGTCACAACTCCGTTTATTTTTGTTAAAACTTATATTAAAAAAGGATCATATAATCCAAGAGTAGAAATAACTGATAATTGGGGTAAGACGAAAATAGTAGAATCAAAAGTAACACTTATAATTAAATAATAGTGTTTTCATAAATAATAGTGTTTTCAATTAGAATAATTAGAAATTTATCATCTTATGTTAAAATTTTTTGAAAAAATAAAAAAGAACATTATTGAAGGGGAAAGTCTTTTTGTGGAATTTAAAGAAGCGTTGCCAAACATTGACGATTTTGCCGCTGAAATTTGTGCGTTTGCAAATACAGAAGGGGGGATGATTATTTTAGGAGTAAAAGATAATGGAGAAATAAATGGATTAAAAGAAACAAAACAATTAGAGGAAAAAATAATGAATATCGGTCGGCAAAATATTTTGCCTGAAATTTCTCCTAATTTTTTTATTTCTGAAATTCAAAATAAAAAAATAGCCGCTATTGAAATTTTTAAAAGTCCTTTTCGTCCGCATCAAACAAATAAAGGGGTATTTTATATCAGGGTTGGGACAACTAAGAGAAAGGCGTCGCGAGACGAATTAGGTAGGATTTATCAAGACGCGGGAATTATTAGTTATGATCAATGTTCTGTCAAAGAGAGTTCTTTGATTGATATAGATCAAAATAAAGTTAATCAATATTTTCATCAGGTTTACAATAAAGATATTTATAATGAATCAATAGATATAGAGCAATTATTTTGTAATTTAAAAATTTTAAAACAAGAAGATTTAACAGTTACAGTTGGGGGAATTTTATTATTTGGGAAAGATCCGCAAAAATTTTTTCCACAGGCAATAATTAAATTAGCTGTGTTTGAAGGCAATGATATAACAAGCAAGATGATTGATAAAAAAGAAATAAAACAAACCCTGCCATTACAAATAGATGAAATAGAAAAATTGATTCAATTATATATGAAAAAACCTTCTAAAATAGAAGGGTTTAAACGGATATATAAAACAGAATATCCAATAGAGGCAATTAGAGAAGTTGTTGTTAACGCGATAGCCCATAGAAATTATAGCATCTATGGATCTAGCATTAGAATTTTTATGTTTAAAAACAGAATTGAAGTTTATAGTCCCGGCCGATTGCCAAATACAATCACATTAAATAATATTTTATATGCGCAACAAACAAGAAATCATTTTATAGTCCGTATTCTAAGTAATTTAAATTATATGGAAACTTTAGGTATGGGTATTCAAAAAATAATTCGTTTGATGAAAGAAAATAATAACACTGAACCGAAATTTGAAATTCTTGATGAAGAATTTAAAGTAACTCTAATGAGAAATTTGTTTTAAATTTATAAAAATTTAAATTCCAAATTCCAATGATCAATGCCTAAACCAAGTCCTAATAATATAAACTAAAAATAAATATGATTTAGAAAAAAGAACGAATTAATATGCAAATTAAAAATCGCAAAAATAGAAATTAAGATTTGGAATTTATAATTTTGATTGGGCATTGGGATTTAGTTATTGGAGTTTATTTTTACATTTTTTTAATATGTTTTTTAATAATAAAAATAAATTTTACAAAAAAATCGTTTTCAGCGCGGTATTGTTTTTATTTGCCGGTCTTTTTTTTATAATTCCTGATTCAGCCAATGCAGAAGGTATAATAAATGGAGTGGTGGGCAATATTCTTATAACGCCATTGTGTTGGGTTATTTTTGCGATAGTAAAATTTTTAGCTCTTCTTTTAATTGTTATTATCCAGATATTAATCGCTGTGAGTTCATATAATTGTTTTATTAACGCTCC
>JAGUXS010000039.1 GCA_020061725.1 Patescibacteria group bacterium
CAGTGGCAAAGAGAAGGAAGAAAAATTTCTGCCGCAGAAAATAAAATCCCGATGATCTATCAAACATATTATTCGGGGACAGATAGATCGATGTTTGAACAGAAAGAAATTGATAGCGGAACCGCGCAAGGACAAGTTAGGGAGCCAACTTCTCTTCAAGCAATCAATCATTTTATTTATTCTATTCGCTACAAAACTCCCTCCTTGGTAATCTATTATCCAAATTATGAATACGATCAAGTTATCGGATTTAAGCGTGATGACAAAGGGCGTGATTTTTTAAAACATTATATTTCAGTATGTTTACTATACCGTGTGGACGCGAAACACAAAACCCAGAAAAAAGAAATAGAATACGAAATTTATAAAAGGATGTTGGAATTTATTACAGAAGGGGTAATTAACAGAAAAACAAAGATTCAACGAATAGACAAAGATTTTCCAGTAGAACCAACTCTAACTATTTTAAAAAACAAGGGGAATGACTTTATTCGTTTTCTGGTTGATTATATCAATAATGACGCACCTTTTATTGAAAAATTTGATATTGCCAAATGGGATTACAGTACTTTTGTTCCTTGGCAACATCGCTATAATAAAACCCGCTTTTTGAGCTTGTTGCAAAAAGCAAAAATTCCAACCCTTTCGTACCTTAAGGGTGTGACTAAAGTAGGGTTTGTTTTAAATACGCCTAAATTGATAAGTTTTCTTGATTCAATTTATCCTTCTAATCGTGGGAAATTTTTAAATCAATTAAATCCCAAAATACCTACCTTGATTATTCCTACTCTGATGTTTCAGAAAAAAGATGGCAAATATATTTATAAAGTCGATCCGGGCACAGGCGAAATAGTCGCATTTGCTGAACTTTTGGCACGTGATATAAAAAATGTAAAATCCATGAATATAATTATTTATGTTCATGTTGAAGGTCCTGATGAATTTAGCACGACAACAAAGTTATTTCGCGCCATTAAGCGATATGCAGATTGCTTAATTATAAATGAAAGAATTTATGAAATTTGAAGAAATAGTAAAATTAAACCCTAAAAAATTTACAGAGGAATGCGCCTTAATCTCTGTCTATTTCACCATGAATAGAATTAAAGGAAACTGGTTTTTAAATTATATCAGTGCGCCCGGTGGAGCATGGCAAGAGTTAAAAATTCTTAAAGGCCAAATAGAACAGAGGTTTTATGTTGGGAAAAATGAAAAAAGAGCTGATCTGGTAATGCAAAAACAAAACACCACAACACTTTTTTATATTGCTGAAGCGAAGGAATTTTTTAGATTAATAATGGCGGAACGTAAAAAAATTGATAAAAGCCTCAATGATATTTTCAGCAGATTAAATAATTTAAGAGGTGGAAACATAAAACCACTTTACTCATACATTATTGGGATAGATACAACCGGACTCAACGGTGAATTTTTAGATGATGCAATTCAGTCCGAAATAGATTATATTAAAAAATCTATCAACAAACTCCCGCAAATCAATGGAGGAAGAGTTTGTGTGCTTGTCTATTGGGTTAAAGGCAAAACAAAATTTTCACTTATTTTTTCTAAAGATTTTCCAGAAAAATTTATTGAGATGTTTAAGAGTATTTTCCTATGAAATACATCGGTAATAAGCAAAGGCTTTTAAATTTTATCGATAATGTTGTTATAAATGAAGGTTTGCCGACGCGGGGAACCTTTATTGATATTTTTACGGGGACGACAAGTGTCGCCAAGTATTTTAAAAAGAAGGGCTACCGCTTGGTTACAAACGACTTTATGACTTATTCGTATGTTTTTCAAAATGCCTATATTAAAAATAATCAATACCCGACTTTTAAAAAATTAATTAAATCCGAAAAAATTGTCGCTAATACTAAAATCATTAGATCTAAAACCGACGCATTAGATTTCGTGATTCAATACCTAAACAATTTATCAGGGAAAGAGGGTTTTATTTTTAAAAACTATGCGCCAGCTGGTCAATATGGACGGCAATTTTTTTCAAATGAAAACGCAAAAAAAATTGATACCACAAGAGATAAAATCGAAGATTGGAAAAAGGACAGCTTAATTAACGAAAATGAATATTATATTTTATTGTCATCTTTAATTGACGCTGCTGATTTTGTCGCAAATATGTCGGGCACATACGGCGCATATTTAAAAATTTGGCGTTCAATGGCCTTAAAACCATTTACAATGCTAACGCCACAACTAATTGAGAGTAGTTTGAATCACGAAGTTTACAAGCAAGATTCAAACAAACTAATAAGAAAAATTAAAGGTGATATTTTGTATATTGATCCGCCGTATAATTCTAGGCAGTACGCGCCCAATTTTCATATTTTAGAAACATTGGCGTGTTGGGATAGTCCAAAAGTTAATGGAAAAACTGGGTTACGGCCCTATGATTCGCAAAAATCCCTATATTCACAAAAATCTACATGCAAAAATGTATTTGCTGATTTAATTAAAAACGCAAATGTGAAGCATGTATTAGTAAGCTACAATAATGAGGGCATAATACCAAGTGAATTTATTAAAGAAGTTTTAGAAAAACGAGGTGCTGTCAAGGTACACAAAAAAATATATAGACGATTTAGAACCGAAAGAGATCATGAAAAAAGACACTACAAAGTATCCAATGATAAGGTAATAGAGATTATTTACTATGTAAAAATAAAACAATAAATATGAACTCATTTAAAGATATTGCCTACCAAATTTTGAAAGA
>JAGUXS010000003.1 GCA_020061725.1 Patescibacteria group bacterium
GATTAACTCTCTTGTAATGAAAGTTGTCTTGGCATTTTTATGTAATTTAAGTTGCATATGTTCTGTATTTTATCACAGAACGTATCGTAAGTCAACAATAAGAATATTGGAAATTAGTATCTAACTTTCGAAGTTTAATAAATAAAAATATGCTATAATAAATTAATTTATGGCTTATCAGGATAATATTAGATGTTTTTAACATTTTAATTTTTTATGCAAAAAATACGAAAAATAATTATTCCAGTGGCTGGTTTGGGTACTCGCTTTTTGCCTTTTACAAAAGCCCAACCAAAAGAAATGCTCCCAATTATTAATAAACCAGTGGTTCAATTTGTTGTGGAAGAAGCGATTGCTTCGGGAATTGAAGATATTATTTTAGTTACTAGTCAAAACAAAAGAGCGATAGAAGACCATTTTGATTGTTCTATTGAACTTGAACGATTTTTAAAAGAAACAGGGAAATTGGAAAAATTAGATGAAATTAGAAAAATTTCAAAATTAGCTAATTTTATTTATATTAGACAAAAAGGGCCGTATGGAAATGGAACGCCAGTTTTGAACGCAAAACATTTGGTTAAAAATGAATCTTTTGCCGTTGTCTGGGGAGATGAATTTTATACTGGAGGGAAAAAACCGAGAATAAAACAAATGATTGAAGTTTATGAAAAATATACCGATCCAGTTTTAGGTCTTACAAAAACAGACGAAGAGGGAACAAAAAAATATGGCATGATAGATGGTCAAAAAATTGAAAAAAATATCTATCAAATAAAAAAAATAATAGAAAAGCCAGGCCCTGAAAACACCCCGTCTAAAATAGCTGTGACTGCCGGTTATATTCTTACCCCGGATATTTTTAAAAAATTAGAAAATATTCCTTTAAGAAATAACGAATTATGGTTAGTTGACGCGATTGATCAATTAATTCAAAAAAGACCAATTTACGGTTGTTTAATTGATGGAAAATATTGCGACACTGGATCAAAAATAAATTGGCTAAAAACAAATATTGAATTTGGTTTAAAGCACCCAGAAATTAAAGAAGAATTAAAAAAATATTTAAAAAATATAAAAATATAAAAAAAACAATTTTCAAATCCCAATTTTCAATAATTTGAAAATTAAAATTTTTCCGCATTTTAATTCTACGTTTTGCATTTTTTCTATGACAAATTTAATAAAAGCTAAAATTATATTTTTAGGATTAATTGGAATTTTATTGACAACAACCGGTTTTGGATGTAAATTTTTATCTAAAGAAACTCAAGAAGCCATGAAGCCAGTAGAAATAAATTATTGGCGCGTTTTAGATAATGAAATAGACACTCAAAATGATTTTGAGGATATTATAAAAAATTACAAAATCATTCATCCAAATATTACTATCAATTACAAAAAATTACGTTATGAAGAATATGAAGAAGAGTTATTAAACGCTTGGGCTGAAGATCGCGGACCGGATATTTTTTCCATTCACAATACATGGGTTGGTAAATATAAAAATAAAATCCTGCCAATGCCTAAAGAATTGCTTATTCCACAAACAATTATTACCGGCACTTTTAAAAAAGAGATGAAAATAATTATGCAACCAAAATCCACTCCGTCTTTAAAGATTTTAAAAGATAAATTTGTCGATGTGGTTTATAAAGACGCGATTAAAGAAGAACAAGTTTATGGTTTGCCTTTGTCAATTGATTCTTTGGCTCTTTATTATAATAAAGATATATTAAATAACGCGCGCATTCCTTTACCGCCAGCAACTTGGTCTGAATTTATAGAAATGATTCCTAAAACAACAGTCATAGATAAAGAAGAAAATATTATTCAAGCAGGAAGCGCCTTAGGAACAACTAAAAATATCGCTAATGCCACAGACATTTTATCCCTTTTAATGATGCAAAATGGAACGCGAATGATTGACGAAAGTAATCGAGCAACTTTTAATCAGTCATCTCAAGCCCAAGAGGGGGTTGTTCCTGGTGAACAAGCTTTAATTTTTTACACTGATTTTGCCAATCCAACAAAAGAAACTTACACTTGGAACGATCAAATGCCAGAAGCTTTTGACGCGTTTATTCAAGGCAAAGTAGCTTTTTATTTTGGCTATCTTAGCGATCTTTATTTTATTCAAAATCAAGCGCCAAAATTAAATTTTAGTATCGCCCCAATGTTGCAAATTGAAGGAAATCCAGAAATAAATTACGCTAATTATTGGATAGAGACAGTTTCTAAAAAAACCAAATATTCAAATGAGGCATGGGATTTTATTTTGTTCGCCACTCAAGAAGAACAAGCTAAATTATATTTAGAAAAAAATAAAAAACCCGCCGCTTTAAGAAGTTTAATAAAAACCCAAGAGGAGGATTATGATTTAAGTATTTTTGCCAGACAAGTTTTAACTGCTCAAAGTTGGTATCGCGGAAATGCTGGCAATTTTATAAAAAAAATATTTAATGAATTAATTAGCGAAACTTTAAAGGGAGGAACAGAGCTAAAACAATTATTAAATCTCTATGTTGAAAAAATCAATCAAACATTTTGAAATTAATAAAATAATAAATCAATTAACCGTGAATTTTTTACACTAATTCATACGAATAAAATTATTAGTGTTTATTCACGTTAATATAATCCTTTTAATAAATAAATTAAAGCCAAAACTAATTAAATTATGTCTAATCAAAAAAAAATCGCCACAATTTTTTTAACCTTATTTTTTCTATCTTTTATTTTTATTCCTGTTTATCATGTAAACGCGTATGGAGAAAACACTATTTTTGGCAAATTGCCCGAGTGTTTTAATCCTGAAGCCGAGCCTAAAATAGAATGTACTATCTGCGATGTTATAGGAATGGGGGTTGGAATAGCTAAATTTATTTTAAGCATTGTTGGGGTTTTAGCTTTAGCTCTTTTTATTTGGGGCGGATTTGGTTTGATAATTTCAGCTGGCAATGAAGAAAAAGTTAAAAAAAATAAAGGAATTTTAGTTGGAACATTGGTGGGAATTATTATCATTCTCGTTGCTTGGCAAATAGTCTGGCTAACTGTTGCAACATTAATGGGTGGTACACCAAAAAATGGATTAACTATTTTTGGTGAAAACGGATATAACTGGAGTAATATTTGTAAAACACAAACAACTCCCGTGGCAACGCCACCAGCAACGCCCATCGGTCCACCAAGCTTTCGAGGTGGAAGTTGTATTAATAATCCATGCCAATTGTCATTAAAATGTGAAACTCATTATATTCAAAATGAAAGAAAAATATGTATTACGCCTTATGGTCTTGCAAAAGACGCGACATGTATTCCTATTAAAAATGGATCAGAGTGTAAAA
>JAGUXS010000035.1 GCA_020061725.1 Patescibacteria group bacterium
AATGCAGAATTAAGAATGCAGAATTATAAGGAAATGAAAAAAATTAAAAATCAAAATATAAAATGATAATGTAATGTAAAATTTAAAAACGAAATTCAGAGATAAAAAATAATTTTGCGTTTATTTGTTTATTTGTCATTTTAATTTTTGATATTTGTATTTTTACGTTTAATAAACCTAAAGCTAAATGTAATAAATTTTAAAAAAAATTATTTTTATTTTTTTAATCTATCTAAACGTGTTTAATCTATTTAAAAAATTACAAAAAGGCACTAGTCTTATTTTGGTCATTGTTTCCATAACTATTTTGACAATTTTTGGAATAATTATTTTACAATGGGGAACAATGCAAATAAAAACAACTAATCAAGCCATGGAAAAAGAATTATCTTTTCAAATTTCCGAAGCAGGAATTGAATATTATCGTTGGCACTTAGCTCATGCCGGAGAAGATTATCAAGACGGCACAGGAAAATCTGGCCCATATGTTCATGATTATAAAGATATAAATGGCAATATTTTAGGTCAATTTTCTTTAGAAATTGATCCTCCCCCTTCTGGCTCAACAGTGACTACAATTAAATCCACTGGTTATACAAATTCAAATCCAAATTTAAAAAGAAAAATTATTTCCCGAGTTGGCATTCCTTCTTACGCGGAATATAGTTTTTTGGTTAATAGCAATACATGGTTTGGAGATACAGAGAATATAAAAGGAAAAATGCATTCAAACGGAGGCATTCGACTTGATGGAACTTGCGATTCTATTATTAGTTCAGCTAAAGAAACTTATATTTGCACACCGAATCATGGATGTAATAATGAAACAAAGCCTGGAATTTGGGGAGCGGGCGGACCTCAAACTTTTTGGAAATTTCCTTTGCCTGCTGTTGATTTTAATATTATTACGGTTGATTTATCAAAAATTAGAACAAGCGCTCAAGATCAAGGGGTTTATTTAGGTCCTTCTGGTTCTTATGGATATCATCTTTATTTTAAATCCAACGGCACTTTTGATGTTTATAAAGTAACTGGGCGCGTTTCTCCTTATTGGTATGCCACTACTTATAGTGGTTGGACATATGGTTCGGTTGATATGAAAACAAAAATTTTTTTTCAAAATTATTCTATCCCGGCAAATGGCTTAATCTTTGTGGAAGACACAACATGGATTAATGGAATAATTGAAGGTAGAGTTACAATCGGAGTGGGGACTTTTCCTGAGAATGTAGCGACTTATAAATCAGCTATTATTAATGGAAATTTAGTTTATAATCAAAAAGATGGATCAGATTCAATTGGAATTATCGCTCAAAAAGACATTGTTATTCCTAAATTTTCTCCGGATAATTTAGAGATTAATGGGGCGCTTTTGGCGCAATACGGGGCAACGCAAGCTTATTATTATTGGCCAGGCGGATCAAGTGTTAAAAATCAAATAACTACTTTTGGCAGTGTTATTTCTAATAAAATATGGACATGGTCTTGGGTTAATGGAAATGTTACTGTTTCTGGATATAAAAATACTTATACAACCTATGATTCAAATTTAATTTATGCCCCTCCCCCATATTTTCCAAAAAAAGACGAATTTGAAGTTTTATCGTGGGACGAAGAATAAAATAAATTTAGAATATAATTTTATTTTAATGTTTTATTGTTTTTATGTTTAATTTTTTTTCTTCACAACCTGCTTTTGGGTTAGATATTAGCGATTTGTCGTTAAAATTAATTCAATTACAAAAATTTAGAAATGAGATAAAATTATATGCTTTTAATGAAATGTCTGTTCCGGTGGGATATATTGTTTCTGGTATGATTAAAAATTCAAAAGGGGTTGTTGAATTAATTCAAAAAATAATTAAAACTTCTTTAGGAAATAAAATATTAACATCTAATGTTGTAGTTTCTTTGCCCGAGACTAAAACTTTTATTAAATTAATTGAAATTTCTCAAGTAGATAATAAAAAATTTAAAGAGGTAATTAAAGAAGAGATCGGTCGGCACATTCCTTTGGCTGATGAAGAGATATATTTTGACTGGCAAATTATTCAAAAAATAATTAAAAACAATGAACAAAAAATTCAAATTTTAATTGGAGCGGCGCCTAAAAATATAGTTGATTCTTACACAGATATTTTAAAAAAAGCCGGACTTACTCCGCAAGTTTTTGAAATAGAAGCTTGCGCGATAGTTCGCAATCTAATCCAAGAAAAAAATGACATGCCACAAATTATTTTAGATTTAGGAGCAAGTCGTAGTTCTTTAATAATTTATAATAATGGAACAATTCAATTTTCTATTTCAATACCTCTTTCGGGCGAAAAAATAACGCAAAAAATAGCGGAAAAATTAGAAATAACTTTAGCGCAAGCCGAAAAAGCGAAAAGAATATGCGGATTTGATGAAAAAAAATGCGAAGGAATTATAAAAGAAATATTAGAGGGATATTTTCTTGAATTATTAGAAGAAATAAAAAAAATTTTAATGTTTTATAAAACTTATTTTTCTTTTCAAGGAATTTTTAAGGAAATGATTTTATGTGGGGGGGGATCTAATTTAATAGGACTCGATGTTTATTTATCAAAACAATTGGGATTAGAAGTTAAAAAAGAAATACCTTGGATTTTTAAATCTCAATGTTTTAATCATAAAAAAGCGACATGGAAATTATTGGTTAGCGATTTTTTCTTTCAGCCTTTATTTTCTAAAAAAATAAAAAGTTGTCCATTTTCTGAAGATAAATTTGCCTCTTTTGCCACGGTTTTAGGCTTGGCTTTTAGAGGAATTATGGAGGCGGAAGAATAAAAAAACTATTTATTTTTATGTTTTAATATTTTTATGAATTTTACTCTTAATTTAATTTCTCCTAAAACAAAAAGAGAATTAATAATAAAACAATTTTATCAAATTATTAAAACTTTTTTGATAATCGTTTTTTTGTTCAGTGTTTTGATTGCTATGCTTTTATTGTGCGCGGAATTTATTTTACAAACTAACTTAATTAAAACAATAAACGAGAGAATTTTTGTTTTAAAAAATAATCATCAAAATCCTAATCAAAAAATTAAAATAATAAATCAAGGTTTTGGCGAAATAAATAATATTCAAAAAAAATTTATTTCTTGGTCAAAGATATTAATCTATTTTAATCAAGTAATTCCACAAGATATAAAGATTTATTCTTTTAAAAATATTAATGATTCCATTGAAATACAAATTATTGCCATAGCTAAAACCAGAGAAGCGTTATTAAAATTTCAAGAAAATTTGAAAAATTATCCAGCTTTTTCTCAAGTTGAATTTCCTTTTTTAAATTTAATTTCTAAAAAAGATATCAATTTTCAGCTTAAAGTTAAATTAGATATGGAAAAAATAGAAGAACAATTAAAACAAAAAAACACTAGAACATAAAAATTACAAAAAGTAAAAAAGTAAGAAAATAATAAAACAAAAACATTAAAACATTAAAATAAAAAAATAAAATAATCTAATTACCTCCCCAATTAACTTAATTGATCTAAATAATACTACAAATATCCCAACAAAAAAACGTAAAATGAAAAATAAAAAATAAGTAATTTAAAATGTAAAATATTTTAAAAATTTAAATGTCAAATCAATGTCAAAACTCAAATGTAGACTATTGTTTTTTCAAAAACATAATATTATAATTTATAATTATGAGATTTTTTTAGTTTAATTTGTTATTTGTCTTTGTTATTTGTCGTTTTAATTTTTTTATTTTGATTTTTTAAATATGTCCACAATAAACAAAATAATAATAATTTCTATAATATTTTTTATTTCAATTTCGTTGATTTTGTTTTATATTATTATTCCGACAGTTCGCGAAATTAAGAAATTAAATGAATATATTTATCAAGAACAAAAAGATTTAGAAGTAAAATTTCAAAAAATGGGAAAAATTAAAAAAATTCGTCAAAATTTTTTAAAAATTAAGCCTTATTTTCCACAATTAAATAATATTTATTTAACCGAGGATAAAAAAATAGAATTTTTTACTATTTTAGAAAAAACAGCTCAAAAACATAATCTTAAATTTGACCTTAATTTACTTCCTATAGAATCTTCTAAAATTATCGCTTTACAGTTTGATTTAGAGGGTGAATATTTTGATTTTTTAAAATATTTAATTGATTTAGAAAAACTTGATTATTATATTAATATCAATAAAATTTTAATAAAAGATGTTGCATTAAAAACACAAACAGAAGATCTAATCTCTTTTTCTTTTCTTGACGCTTATTTTCAAAAAGAAAAAAATAATAAAAAAAATTTTGGAAAAATTAAAGCTATTTTATTTGGAGAAATCTATCAAAAAGAAAAAGATTTTTTATTAAAGGATAATTTATTTTAATTTAAATTACAAAATGCAATTTTTCTATTATTGCGAATGTAACCCCTTGCTTATTCTCAAGTAAGTGAGACATAGAGGAGCAATCTCAAATTAGATTGTTTCATCGCTTCACTCTTCGCAATGACACATTTGAGTCTATTTCGTAATTTATAGTATAAACAAATGCGTAAAATATTTTTGTCTAAAATATTTTCTTTTATTATCATTATAATAATAATAGCTTTTTTGAGCTGGTTATTTGTATTTTTGTATAAAAATTTTTATCAATCTTTTATTCAAGCGCATAAAGTTAGTATTTTACAAAAAGAAATAATTACAGAAACTATTAATATTTCTTTATTTAATAAAATAATTCAAGAATTGCAAACAAAAAAAAATATCAATTTCCCAGAAAATTTAAATAAAACAAAAAATCCTTTTTCTCTCTATTTAAATTCAAATTAATTATTGTTTATTATTTTTCCTCCGCCTAAGCAAACATTTCTTTTGTAAAAAACAACAAATTGTCCTGGAGTGATCGCTCTTTGTGGTTTATCAAAAATTATTTTTGCTTTTTTAGAAGAAAGCAAAATAATAATAGCTGAATCTGAAGATTGACGATAACGAATTTTTGCTTTAACGTGAAGTTTATAAATCTTACGAGACTTAGCCTCGTAAGATTGGTTGGAAATAAAATGAAAAGGAGAAAGTAAAATTTCTTTGCGATAAAGTTTTTTTTCATCTTTAGTAACAATTAAAATATTATTCGGAATATCAATTTTTATGACAAAATACGGTCCGTTTGGAAGTTTAATTCCTTTTCTTTGTCCTATTGTATAAAAATGAAGACCTTGATGTTTTCCTAAAATTTTCCCCTCCGTGTCTTTTATTAATCCATGTTTTTCTCCTATTTCTTGTTTTAAAAAATCCTTCATTAATTTATTAGGCGCAAAACAAAAATCTTGACTTTGTTTTTTTTTAAGAAAAATTTTAAAATCTTTTTGTTCGGCCATTTTATACACTTCTGTTTTTGTATAATTCCCCAAAGGGAAAACGATGTATTTTAGCCATTTTTGAGGTAAAAAAGATAGTGAATAAGTCTGATCTTTTTTTTTATCTTTTGCTGTTAATAGTTCGTATTTTATGTTTTGAATTTTATTTTTTGTTTTGAATTTATTTGGAATTTGTAATTTAGAATTTAGAATTTTCCGACGAAGTCTGGCATAGTGTCCGGTAGCGACATATTTTATTTTATGTTTTTTAGCGAATTCAAAAAGTTTTTGAAATTTAAGATGGCGATTGCAAATGACACAAGGGTTGGGAGTTTTAAAATTTTTTAATTCTGAAATAAAATAATTAATCACTTTTTCTTGAAAATTTTTACTGACATCAACAATATAATAAGGAACATTTAATTTTTTGCAAACATCCCGAGCAATTTTAAAAGATTCTGCGTTGCAACAAACATTTTCAATGTTTGGAAGTTCGACTTCTAAACATTGATTTAAGCATTGACTTTTCCAAGTGGCGTATTTTAAAGAAACCCCAATTGGTTGCCAGCCTTGTTCTTTAAGCAAAACTAAAGCCATTGAAGAATCAACCCCACCTGACATGCCAACAACGATCTTTTTTGAATGAATAGACATAAAAAATAAAAATGTAAATATCAAAAATCAAAATGAAAAAAATATTAAAAACTGTTTTGTGTTTGTGGATAATAAAATTGTTTTTAAATTATTTTTATGATAACATAAAATTATGAATTATGAATATGTTAACCAAATTATCAACTTCTAATAAACAGAAAAAAATAATCGCTGGAGGGGTTGTGATTTTTGGCGTTTTGATACTTTTCTTGGGATTCTATCAAATTAAAAATAAAATTTATAAACCGTTTGATTATTTATATAAAAACGATTTGAAAAAAAATATTTCACAACAAAGCGCGAATTTAGACGAGTTAAAAAATAAAGACACAGACAAAGACGGAATCTCGGATTATGAAGAATTAAATGTTTATTTTACTTCTCCTTATTTAAAAGATTCCGATTCAGATGGCGTTTTAGATAAAGTGGAAATACAAGTTAACACAGACCCAAATTGTTCGTCAGATAAAGTTTGCGATAAAACAGGAATTCCTCAAGTCCCAAAAATAGAGAGAGAAATAAAAAAAAGCCCTAATGAATCTTCTGGTTTATCGATAGAAGAAATAAAACAAATTTTATTAAAAAATGGAATCCCTCAAGAGCAATTAAATCAAGTTGATGATAAAACAATTAGAGAGGTTTACGAAAAAACAGTAAAAGAAACCGGTATTAATCCAGCTAATCTCGCGCCCAATTCTCTTTCTGAAATTCCGATAGATAATTCAAATGAAATTTCTAATTTAGGCAACAATCCAATAAATTTGCAAAATATGTCTGTTGAACAAATGAGGGAATTTTTACTTCAATCTGGAATGAACGAGGCAGAATTAAAACAAATTGACGACGAAACTTTAAAACAATTATTTCAGAAAGCGATCAAGGAAACAATAAATCAATAGAATAAATTAAAAATTTTAATAATGTCAAATTTTGGTATTAAAATATTATTTATTGTTTTGTATTTTTCGTTTTACATTTTTATTATGTTTTTAAATAGTAAAAATAAATTTCACAAAAAAATCATTATTAGCGCGATTTTATTTGTATTTGTTTTTTCTCTAATCGCGCCGACATTTTTAATTCCTCAACAGGCTCAAGCTATAACGCCTATTACTGTGGTTGGAAATTTGTATGATAAATTAAAAACAATTATTCAAAGCGCGTGGAAAAAAGGAAATGATAAACTTTGGAAAGCTGGATTAAAGCAGATGATAAATAAGACAGCCGGGCAATTAGGAGTCTATCTCGCAACTGGAAATAAAGGGCAAAAAGAACTTATAGTAAAAAATTATAGAAAATATATGAAAGAAACGGCAGACGGGGTGGCTGGAGATTTTATAAATAATATCGCAAAAGGAATATTGGGAGGAACGTGTAGGAGTAATTCAAAAATAACCTGTAAAACAGACGCGGATTGTCCAGACTTACAAGCAGGAACCTGTATTCATAATTCTAAAATAACCTGTACTACAAAACTTGAGTGTACAAACGATCCAGTGCTTAATTTTTTAATTAAGAAAGAAGAATTTTTAGATCAAGGTAATAATATTGATTATAATAAAATTGATGTCGAAATAAAAAAACGAGGATTTGAAAAATTAAACTATGATATAAAAAATGAAGGAGATTATATTTATGTATTTATAGAAAGCGCCTGTTCTTTAACACCAACAAAAGACAAGTGTATTATTAAGGGGTTTAATCTTTGTGAAGTTGATCTTCAAGCCAGAGCTTCATTAATAGGGGGATTTAAAGCGGAATTTGAAGAATATGAATCAGAATGTCCTTTATCTAAAATGAGCGAACATTATAAAGAATTAAAAGATCGAAGATTTCCAGAAGATTGGATTGATTTTCAAGCACATTTTAATCCAGAAGCTAATGACATCGGAGCTCATTTAAGTGTAATTAGTCAAATATATGATCAGCAAGCAAAAAAAACAAAAGAAGAAGACTTACTTCAAGACAAAGGACATTTTTCTTTAAGAGAGACAATTTCCGGAGATGTAAAAACTCCTGCTGGAACATTAAGCGCGGCGACAGATAGTATTAATGCAAAAACTACTATAGCTGAAGAAAAACAAACAGGAAGTCCATGGGCTGACGCTTTTGGTATATTTATGAAAAGTTTTGCTAACACATGGTTTAAACGAATTTTTGTAGAAGGATTAAGTCCTAGAGGCGATCTTCCTCCTCCTTCATCATCCACAGCGAGTTGGACTAGCGTAAAAGCGGCGGAAAAAATTTATTCTTCAATATTTACCGCGCCAATTATTTCCAGCGGAAATTACGATATTTTAACAAATTATCTCACATGCCCGGAAGATTTAAATTTTAGTCAAGTTGATAATTGCGTTTTAAATCAAGAAATGGGATCTTTTTTACAAAATAATGAAAGAATAAGTTTTCAAGACGCGATAGATAAAAACAAAGAAAATGGCAGTTATAATTGGATTAACGCGCCGGTTGGTAAAGATAAAAGCGGAACTGTTTTGGGTAAAGGAGAACAAAATGAAGGATTTAGTTTAATTAATATTAAAAAAATGCGCAAAGCGCGAATCGTTCCTTTGGGATTAGAATTGGCAGCTAAAAAAATTATAGATTCTTCAAATATTGAAAGTAAAAGTTTAAAAGAAATTGTTGAGAAATTTAATGACCCTAATAAAGTATGCAGCAATAATCAATCTAAAACATGCAAAGTTGACCAAGATTGTCCCGAAGGTGTTTGCGATATTCAACCGTTTTATCATTTAGTTGATCCAAATTGGATTTTAAAAGTTACTCAACACCAATGTGGCGCAAAAGTCTTTGGATCAAATTTAGAAACGGCCGAATCAACTCAAAGAAGTCAAGTTTGCGCGGATTTAAAAAGTTGTCTTAAAGACGACGCAAATGGTAATTGTCAATCCGCTTGGGGGTATTGCGTTAGAGAAAAAAATATTTGGCGATTTGACGGAGATCAATGTCCGGAACGTTTTAACACTTGCCAGACTTTTCAAAAAGAAAATGAAAGCGTCTCTTATTTAAAAAATACTTTGAATTATAATGGTTGCGATAGCAGTAATTCCGGTTGTTTATGGTATTCAAAATTATATGTTAAAGGCAAAGAAGAGTGTAATAAAAATAATGAAACATGTAAAGTAATATGTCCTAAAGAGCAAAAAACATGCAAAGAAATATGTTCTAAAAATCAAGAAACATGTAAACAACCTTGTTATGAGACATACGCGAACTGTACAAAAGGACAAGAATTATGCGACGCTGACCTTGCTAATTGCAACAAACCATGCGATACAAATTTTACTAATTGTAACACAGGATGCGATACAGCTTTGTCTACTTGTAACACAAGAGAAAATTGCGACACGAAATTTACTACTTGCAATGTAACAAATGAAACAAATAGCGTAAAAGTAGAAAATAGAATTTATTTTAATAAAAATGTTCAAGCATGCGCTGTTAACAATGATGGTTGTCATAAATTTATTCAATTAACCAACATTAAGGATAATTTAACAAACGCGGAAGTTTTAGCAAAAGTTCAAAAAGCCAATGATATAACGTGTTTAAATGATTTAGAATGTTTATCTGGAAAATGTGGAGAAGATAAAAAATGCGTTGATGATTATTATAATTACGCGACAATTAATGAAATTTATTTAAATAAAAATAGAATACAATGCGATGGGAAAAACGCTGGTTGCGAAAAATATACCCCAACCAATGGGGCTTCTTGGATTCCCGGCATAGTTAAAGTTAATAATATCTGTCCGAAAGAATGCGTTGGATATAAAACTTATCATCAATTAGGAACAAATTTTGAAAACGCAAAGCCAAACGTAAATGATTTGTCTTATGTTTATTTAATTCCTAACGGAAAACAATGTTCAATAAACGAAGTTGGCTGCGATGAATTTACTAATTTAGACGAAGTGAAAAAGGGCGGAGAAGGTAGGGAGTATTACACCTCCTTAAGACATTGTGTAAAAACAAATGAACCAAGTTGCAAAGTTTTTTACACTTGGGTTGGTTCGGACACTCAAGGATTTCAAATAAAAGCTTATAATTTACAAAAAGATGGAAATGCTCCAAAAACAACAAATGCTTTAATGGATTTGGGGCCTTGTGAAACTGAAGCAGACGCTATAAACAATCCGGAATGCAAAGAATTTTTTGATGAATTGGGAAATCCCTATTATAAAATTTACAAAAAAACAATTACTTGTTCTGATGATTGCCATCCCTTGCGTAAAACAAACCCTGTGGCTATTGAGTTAGATTGTACAAATCATGGTGGAACTTGGGAAAACGCACAATGTATTTTTATGGCCATTCCAAAAGAGGGAACGACTTGTTCGGCTAATGGCGCTAACTGTCGAGCTTATCGCGGAAATCATGGAGATAATATTAGAATAATTTTACAAGATGATTTTGAAGATGATGATAGTAAAGGATGGGAAAATGTTGTTATTACAAATGAAGCCAGCATAATTGGTGGACATTCTATAAAGTCTGATAATAATTTAATTCAATCAAATATAGAAGTAATGTCGAGCATATTGATTCAAAATAAATCTTATGAGATTTCTTTTTGGGCAAAAAGCGGCAATAATGGTGCGGAAAATATTGAACCGCGTTTTAATAACAATGAAACGGTTTTATCCTTTGGCAAACAGGTCGTTTCAAAAGAATGGAATAAATATGTTTTTGGTCCACTTTTATTTAACCGTGAAGTAGCCGAAACAGAAAAATTAGAAATAGCTGGCAATGTTTATATTGATAATATAAGTTTAAAAGAAATTACCAATGATATTTATTTAATAAAAAATTCTTGGAATGTTCCGGTTTTTTGTGATCAAACCCTAAATCAAGAGGATTTACCCCAAGCAATGTTAAATTGCGCGGAATATCAAGATAGAAGGGGGGCTTTCCAATATTTAAAATCTTTTTCCTCAATTTGCGCTGAAAATTTTATTGGTTGTCAAACCCTAATTGATACTCAAAATTCTATTTCGCCTTATGAACAAACAATAAATGAAATGAAAATTTCTTCAGACGCGCTTGTTTATTATGTAAACAATCCTTTAAATTATTGTCCTTCTCAAGACAAGGGTTGTGAATCTTTTGGTTTGCCAAGTCTTGATATAAATGGATTGGTAAAAAAAGATAAGGACGACAAACAAATTTGGAGAGATGTTTATTTAAAAAATAACCCGGATCAATATCAGACAATTATTTGTTTAGATAAAAAAATGTTTTGCCAGGAATATAAATATAACGGTGACGCAATCGCTTATTTTAAAGATCCAAAAGACAGGGTTTGTGAATATAAATTGGTTATTGGGCAAGAAAATTATGGTTGGTATCAAAAAGGAACCGAATCAGGAGAGCCAAATTGCGAGATAGACGGAAAAATTTTAGAAGGATGGGTTGGAATTTGTCCAGATAATTATTCAAGTTGTACAGAATTTAAAGATCCTTTGGATAATCAATCGTTTTATTATTTAAATAATGACAAAATTGATAGAAATTCGCCAAACGGATTAGTTAGTAAAAAAGAAGGGAAAATTTTATTTAATGATACTTCTAAAAAAGAATTGATTTATGACGCGAAAGCGACTTATAAAAAAAATGAAGAAGATGGCAAGGCTGTTTCTCCAATTACAGAATGTAATTCTCCTGCTTGTTTTATCGAAGGAACGAATAATTTAAAAAAGCCTTTACCAGCTGGATGCAAAGAAAGCATAACAAAAAAATGTACGGCAAATTCTCTTATTAAAGTTAGCCGTGATAGAGTGTGCGGCCAATGGCTTTCTTGTATTAGTAGTAGTCAAATAGAAGTTCAGGGAAAAATAAAAAATATTTGCAATCAAATTGGGTTTTGTCGAGAGTTTGAAGAAGGGGCTAATTCTGGCTGTGGCAAATGGGTTATTGCGGAACAAGGCGAAGAGTGTTTAAATGATTTAGAATGTTTATCTGGAAAATGCGAAGAAGATAAAAAATGCGGAGCAATAACTCCTTTAGACGAAACAAATTACGCGAATAGAAATATTTCATGGGAAGGGTTGGATTATAGCGGTTACGCGATCGCGAATCAATATCCAATATTTACTTTAAAACAATTAGATTATAATGCAAACATAGATTGTATTGACGATTTTAACTGTCTATCTGGAGAATGTGTGAAAGAAACAAAAAAATGCAAGATTTTAGCTAATCCAATTTTAAGATTAGCTTATGGTTATCCAGAAGGGTATCAATGTTCAAAAAATTCTGATTGTTTAGCGGGGATTTGCAATAATTATAAATGCGCAAAAGAAAAAATTAAACCAATCTCTAAATCGTGTCGCGGTTATCCAGAGGCGACTTCCCCATTTCCAATAACAATGGTTGACCAACAGGGTTTTCAAAATGCAAATATATGCAGTCAACAAGAAAAAGACAAGGGTGATAACGCTTGCGAATGCAGTTATAAAAAAGCGGAAACAATGGATTACAACACAGCTTATTTTAATATTGGAACAGAAGGAATACAAGGGGTTTGTGTTGAAGGAGATTGGAATAAAATAGGAACTTCATGTAAAATTGATAGCGATTGTGGAACACTAAAAGGACGATGCAGTACAGTTAGAAAAATAAATAATTATTTAGGTTGGAGGGGTTATTGTTTAGAAAGTGACCAAGAAGGAAATTGTATTACTTGGTATCCAATTGATTTAATTAAAGATGAAAACGATTCTTTTTCTTCTAATTTCCGAATCGCGGATATGCAATTAATTGATCCAAATTGGAAAGGAAATTATTGCGTTAAAATCGAAAATAGCGCGAGAATAAATGGTTCATGCCATGCTTATGGCAACTCTTGGAAAGCCCGCTGGTTTGATAATACGTGTTATATTTCTCCCCCAGAGGGTTATAAAATAGATACTTGTAAATTTGTTGACGTTCAAATAGGCAATAATGATGATATAAAGTATAGTGTTTATCTTAAGAATGGTGTTTGTGTAATTTCTGTATCTTGTAGAAGTCGCTGGAACTCTAGTTGTCATATTGATGTGCAAGCTTATGGAACTTATTCTTTTTGTCAAAAAATTGCTAATATTCCAATTCAAAATTCTATTCAAGGTTCTGGAATTAAATTACAGACTTATAAAGATTATAAAAATAATCCAATAGAAAAACCTGGAACAGCAGTTTCTGGTTATCATACTTATCCTTCTCCAAAGGATTTGTATTATTCTTATGAAACTCAATGTACTCCTTTTGGCGCGGCGAATTTAACTTTAGGTTGTAATGAAATTAATCAATGTAAAATAGCGGTTCCTTATTATAATGAAAAAATTGCTAATAATTTAAATTGTATAACCGATGCAGGATCAAAAACTTCTTATGATTTCCCGCCAATT
>JAGUXS010000037.1 GCA_020061725.1 Patescibacteria group bacterium
AAAAACCACAACCGCTGTTAATTTCGGGGCTTTTTTGGCAAAAATGGGAAAATCTGTTTTATTAATTGATTTTGATCCTCAAGGCAACGCCTCTTCTGGGGTAGGGATTGAATTAAAAAATAGAAAAAAAGGGGTTTATGAAACTTTAATTGGAAAAAATTTATTTAAAGAAATAATTCAACCCACTTCTTTTTTAAATTATTATATCGCTCCATCAAACGAATCTTTGGCTGGCGCGACTGTAGAATTAGTTAATTTAGAAAATCGAGAATTTTATTTAACAAAAGCGCTTTCAGAAATTAAAAATAATTATGATTACATTGTTATTGATTGTCCACCGTCCCTCTGTCTTTTAACAATCAACGCTTTAATGGCAACAGATAAAATATTAATTCCAGTTCAAGCTGAATATTACGCCTTGGAAGGATTGGGGCAACTTTTAAGCACAATCAATCTCGTTCAAAAAAATTTAAAACCAGAATTGGAAATTTTAGGCGCGGTTGTAACTATGTATGACAAAAGAAATAAATTATCCGAAGCTGTTTTGATGGAACTCTATCAATATTTTCCTCATAAAATTTTTCGATCAGTTATTCCACGAACGGTAAAATTAGCCGAAGCCCCCAGTTTTGGACAAACAATTTTACAATTTGATCCAATTTCAAAAGGAGCAAAAGCTTATGAAAAATTAACCAAAGAAATTATTGATATTTTAAATAATGATAAATTTAAATTTTAATTTAATTTTAAATTTAATTTAAATTATAACTTTACGTTTTAAACTTTACGCTTTTATTTTTTATGCAACATTTAGGGCGCGGATTAGGAGCTTTGATTTCAAATCAAAATATTCCTCTTCAAAATAATTTAACAAAAGAAAAAAACAAGCCACAACCTGTCAATGCTTCTGATGATTTTAATTTTGATCAAATTAAAAATAAAAATATTGAAATACCAATAGAAAAAATTAAAACAAATCCCGAACAACCCCGACAAATTTTTAATCACGAAGCATTGGAAGAATTAGTTAATTCCATTTTAGAACACGGAATTTTACAACCTTTAATTGTAGACGAAGATGAAGAACGCGGATTTTATCAATTAATTGCGGGAGAAAGAAGATTAAGAGCGGCTAAAATAGCTGGATTTAAAACCGTGCCAGTAATAATTAAAAAAGCAAAAGCGTCAAAAAAATTACAATTAGCTTTAGTGGAAAATATTCAAAGACAAAATTTAAATCCAATTGAAGAAGGCCGAGCTTATCAAAGATTAATTGATGAATTTAATTTAACCCAAGAAGAAGTGGCAAAAAAAATAGGCAAAAATAGAGCGACAATCGCCAATATTTTAAGAATTTTATCTTTGCCGGAAAAAATTCAAGAGGGTTTAATTTCAGGTAAAATTAATTTAGGACACGCAAAAATAATTTTAAGTTTTAATAATCCAAAAGAACAATTAAAACTTTTTAAAAAAATTCTTCGTTATGAATTAAGCGTCCGAGAAACGGAAAATATAAAAAGAGGGAGTAAACGAATTAAAAAAATTTTAGAATTAGATCCAAATTTAGAAGAAAAAGAAGAAAAATTAAGAGAGATTTTAGAAACTAAAGTTAAAATTTTACCCAAAGAAATGGGGGGGCAAATTATTATTGAATACTATTCGGATGAAGAATTAAAAGAAATAATGAAAAAAATAGTAAAATAAAATTTTACGAGATTTAGTCTTGTAAAATTATTTCTAATTCTTTTAATTGTTTTTTATCAACTTCTGACGGACTATCCATCATTAAATCTTTACCATGACCATCTTTTGGAAAAGCGTAAATATCACGAATTGAATCCAAATCTAAAAACACCATTAAGATGCGATCAATGCCGGGCGCATTTCCTCCATGCGGAGGAGCGCCATATTCAAACGCTCTAATTATTGCGCCAAATTTTTTATCAACTTCTTCTTTTGTGTATCCCACTATTTCAAACGCTTTATACATAATTTCTGGCTGATGATTTCTAATGGCGCCGCTTGAAACCTCAAAACCATTTAACACTAAATCGTATTGATAAGCCAAAATTTCAAACGACTCTTTTGTTTCTAACGCTTTTAACCCCCCTTGCGGCATAGAAAAAGGATTGTGCGCAAAATCTATTCTTCCTTGTTCAATTTCTGAATAATCATACATTGGGAAATCAATTACCCAGCACCAAGCCGCTTTTGTATTATCTTTTAATCCAAGTATTAAAGCGCATTCATTTCTAACAGCGCCCAAACTTAAACAAACAGTTTTCCAATTATCCGCGCCAAAAAATATTATATCCCCTGCTTCAGCTTTTAATTCTTTAATAATTTTATCAGTTAATTCTTCTCCTAAAAATTTTAAAATCGGGGAGCTGATTTCTAAATTTTGAGTTTTAACATTTAAATTTTGAATTAATTTAATATAAGCCAAACCTTTGGCGCCTTTACTTTTTGCAATTTCAGTTATCTCGTCAATTTCTTTTCGACTAAATTTAGCGCCACCTTCAATCTTTAAAGCATGAACTACGCCTCCAACTTCAATAGCTTGGGTAAAAACAACAAATCCACAATCTTTTACAATTTCAGTTATTGGCGTAATTTTCATATCAAAACGCAAATCAGGTTTATCGGTTCCATATTTATTCATGGCATCTTTCCATGGTATTTTTTTAAAGCTGCCATCATTTTCCAAAGCGACTAATTTTTTATTAGAAAATTTTTTAGTTATTTCAATACACAAAGGCTCCATAACTTGCCAAATATCTTCTTGTTCAACAAAACTCATTTCCATATCTAATTGGTAAAATTCTCCATAATGTCGATCCATTCTTGGATCTTCATCGCGAAAACACGGAGCGATTTGAAAATATTTATCAAGTCCGCCAATCATTAAAAGTTGTTTAAATTGTTGCGGGGCTTGCGGCAAAGCGTAAAATTTCCCTTGATAAAGTCGAGATGGCACTAAAAAATCACGCGCGCCTTCAGGCGAAGAATTAGCTAAAATCGGAGTTTGAATTTCAATAAAATTACGATCATTAAAATATTTTCTTATGTGTTGAAAAAACTCATTCTTAATTTTAAGTATTTCTTGTAATTTTGGTCTTCTTAAATCAATAAAACGATATTTTAAACGTGAAGCCTCGTTTGTTTCTATATTTTTTTCTTCATCTAATTCAAATGGCGGGGTTTTTGATTTTGACAAAATTTCAATTTCCAAACATTTAATTTCAATTTCTCCGGTCTTTAATTTCTTGTTTATCATGTCATTTGGTCTTAGTTCAACCTTACCCTTAACTTTTATCACCCATTCATTTCGCAATTTATCCGCTTTTTTTAAAGCTTCTTGACTTACATCTGGATTAAAAGTTAATTGAGTTAAACCATATCGATCCCGCAAATCAATAAAAATAAGACCACCATGATCTCGACGTCGATGTACCCAACCAGTTAATTCCACAATTTTTTCTACATCTTTTTTATTTAATTCCCCGCAAGTGTGAGTTCTTAACATAAAAATTTTACAACCAATTTTAGTTGTTATATGATTACTTTAAATTATTTATAATATACACCTTTTTAAAAAATTTAGCTATTTAAAATAGCTATTACAATTTAATATAAAAAAAAATAAATAATATTTTTTGTTTATTATTTTTCTACAAATTAAACTATAAACTAACTTCTATTTTATGTTTCTCTCAATCGCTATCACAAATTATAAAGCCCCTCTTAATACGCTTAAAAAAAGCCTAGAATCTATTCAAGAAGAGGCTCGCGACTTTGAACACGAAATTATTTTTGTTGACATTGAATCAAAAAAACAAACAGAAAAAATGATAAAAAAAAACTTTCCAAAAATTATTTTCATTCCAATAGAAAAAAATATTTTATTTGTTAAAGCGGCAAATTTAAGCATTAAAAAAACCCAAAAAACAAGTAAATACATTTTATATTTAAATGCGGATATTTTTTGTAAAAAAAATTCTATAAAAAAAATGATTAATTTTATGGGAAAAAATCCAAAAGTAGGACTATGCGCTTCTAAACTTTTAGATATTAATGAAAACTTGCAATATTCTTGTTTTAGATTTTATAAATTATGGACTCCGGCTTTTCGCCGTCTATCTTTTTTAAATAAATTTTCATTTGTCCAAAAAGATTTAGATAGATTTTTAATGAAAGATTATAATAGAAAAATACCAGCTCCAGTGGATTGGCTTATAACCGCGAATAATTTAATACGAAGAAAAGCGTTAGAAGAAATTGGTGAGCTTGACGAAAGATTTTTAATGTATTTTTCCGATACTGATTGGTGTCGACGTTCTTGGCAAAAAAAATGGGAAGTTTGGTTTTTTCCTGAAGCGGAAATGATTCATTATCATGGAAAAGGCAGCGCAGGGGGTTTATTAAAAATAATATTTAATAGACTCACTAGAATTCACATTAGAGACGGAATAAAATATTTTTGGAAATATAAATAATAAAAGCCGTAGTAGAAAGTAAACAAATAACTCGTAATCAATAATTATCTCTCTCTAATTAGACCCTTCTACTCGTTAGGAGGATTTACATGTCATATGAAACCAGAGAGTTTTTTTAATTTTTTATTGATTAGTAAATTTAACTTTTTTTAATTTTTTTAGATTTTTTATAATTTTAAATTTTTCTATTTATTCTAAAATAATTTTATTATAAAGATTATCAAATTTATTTTGATTGTCAAGTTAGCGAGAATTGAATTCACATAAAAATTTTACAAATCTTTATCTAACCACTCGACCACCCCATCAATGATAAAAAATTTTCTTAAAATTTTTTGCAATTTTCTAATTTTAAATATTTTAATTTTAATTTTTAAAATTATTTTTTTGTTTTCATGTTTTAATATTTGATAAAACAATTATTTCAATGTGATCTTTTATTTTTGGAGTTTTTTTTATCCAAAAAGGAGAAAATTTTATTTCCGTTTTTTGAATTTCTTTAAATTGATTAAAATACTCTTCAAGTTCTCTCTTTTTTAAACCAACTAATTTAGTTTTATTTAAAATTTCCGCCTTTGGATTTAAAGTCAATTCCCCCCCTAAATGAACTTTGATTGTCGCTTCTTTGGTTTTAGAATTATATTTTTCAATTGAAAAAATAAAATTTTGCAAAGGATTGATCAATTCTTGAAAAGGAGAAATTTTTTCTAAAAGTTTAGACTTAGCGATTGCTAATAATTTTTCTTTATCAAAAGAAATGGCAATAATTTTTAATTTAATTCCTAAATTAAATTCATCTTTTTCTTTTTCTGTTTCTGTATCTTTTTTTATTTCCACAATTTCAGAAACAAAAAGAGAGGGGGTTGAATTATTTTTTTCATATTTAAACGATTCATCAATTTCTTTTTGAACTTTTTCCAAAATTTTTTCTTTTAATTTATTTGTAGCAATTTCAATGTCTTTTTCTGTAATAATTTTCTTTTTTTTAATGCCTCCTGTCATTGGTTCAAAACTTTGAGCATAAATTTTATCTTGCATTTGTTTTTGAAGACCGGGAATAATAAAATAAACCCCTTTAGAAATTTTATTTTCTTTTCCAGTTTGATCAGCGTAAACTTCAACTTCGGTTTTTCCATTAGCTGGAATAAACGCGTTTTCTTTGAGGCGATATAAAATATTATCCGGAGAAAGCAGACGAGTGGTAGCAACAAGATTGCGATTCACGGAAGTAAGATTAAAAATTGTTACTTTTCCAGTTGCTTGCGTTTTTATTTCTAAATTAGTTTCTTGAGAAGGGAAAGTATCTTGTTTTTCTTCAAAAGTTTCAGAAAAATTAGCTGAAATTACATTTGGATTTTGTGATTCAAAAGTCTCTTTCGCTAAAATAGTAAAATTTGTTTCAATTTTTTTAAAATTAGGAGTAATAGTAATTACCGCTTTACTAAAAGAAAAATAAACAACGATTAAAGCTAAAAGCGTTGTAAAAACGATAAATGTGATGGATATTTTTACTAAAAGATTATTCATAAATTAAAATTTAAGTAATCGGGAACAAGTAATCAGTAATCA
>JAGUXS010000088.1 GCA_020061725.1 Patescibacteria group bacterium
GAATTAAGAATGCAGAATGCAGAATTAAGAATGCAGAATTTAATTTTTAAAACTAAAACTAAAAGATAATTTATATGAAATCAAAATCATCAATAAAATCTAAATTACCATCGACACAGAAATATTTAAATATTACTGAAATCAAAGACGATACCGTTGTTTTAAATGATGGTTCTTTAAAAGCTGTTCTTTTGGTTTCGAGTATTAATTTTGCTTTAAAATCCGAAGAAGAACAAGAAGCGATTATTCAAAATTATGTTAGTTTTCTTAATTCCTTAAGAAGTCCTTTTCAAATTATTATTCAATCTCGTTTATTAAATATAGATTATTATTTATTAAATTTAGAACAAACAAAAAAAGAAATAACAAATGAATTATTAAAAACGCAAATTGCCGATTATATTCAATTCATTCGCGAATTAATTAAATTGGGGGATATTATGAACAAACGTTTTTATGTGGTAGTTTCTTATAATCCATTAGGAAGTCAAAAAAAAGGGATTTTTACTCAAGTAGCGGAGATTTTTTCTTCGGCTTCCAAAATTACGCTTGATAGAAAGAAATTTGAAAAATACAAAATTGCCCTATCAAGAGAAACAAATTATATTATTTCAGGTCTATCTTCAATGGGAATAAAATCAATTAGATTAGACACTCAAAGTTTAATAGAATTATTTTATAATTGTTATAATTTTGAAGTAGCTCAAAGAGAAAAACTTGAGATATTAAATAAATTAAAAGTGGAGGATGAATAAAATTTGTAAAGTAAATTTTTATTTATGGCCATTAGATTATCAAAAATTAAAGATTTAGAATCCAAAAAAAAACTTGCTATTTCAGAAATTGATGAAGAAATTAAAAAAGAAGAATTAAAAGAAGAAGAAGTTGTTTTAGAAGCGGAAAGGGTTTATCGAGAGGGGATTATTTCTATTAAAGATTTAATCGCTCCAACAATTTTTAGAGTTGATCCTGCATATGTTCAGATAAATCAAACCTACGCGCGAACTCTTTTTGTCACCACTTACCCTCGTTTTATTAGTATTGGTTGGTTTATCCCAATTCTTAATTTTAACGCGCCGTTAGATATTAGCATGTTTTTTTATCCCATAGATTCAACCGTTATTTTAAAACAATTAAGAAATAAAACAGGGGCTTTACAAGCTCAAATTTCAGCTTTAAGAGACAAAGGAGCGGCGCGCGATCCAATATTAGAACAGGCCTTAGAAGACGTGGAAAGATTAAGAGATGAAATAACTCAAGATGTTGAAAGATTTTTTCAATACGCTTTGTATGTTACTGTTTACGCTAAAAATGAAAAAGAATTGGATGAATTAACAGAAAAAATTGAGGGAATATTTGGCACAAGATTAATTTATACTCGTCGCGCTTTATATCAATCAGAACAAGGATTTAATTCTACTTTACCTTTGGGAAACGATGAAATAGGGGTGTCTTTTAATTTAAATTCTTCTCCTTGCGCCGCAAGTTTTCCTTTTATGTCCAGTGAATTAACGAGTGAGTCGGGAATTCTTTATGGAATTAATCGTCATAATAATAGTTTGATTCTTTTTGACCGCTTTTCTTTACAAAATGCGAACATGGTTGTTTTTGCGACTTCCGGAGCTGGAAAAAGTTACACTGTTAAACTTGAGGTGTTAAGAAGTTTGATGATGGGAATAAATATTATTATTATTGATCCAGAAATGGAATATAAACATCTTTGTGACGCAGTTGGTGGAACTTATATTAATGTTTCTTTAAGCTCAGAAAATAAAATTAATCCTTTTGATTTACCAAGACCTTTAAATAAAGAAACAGCGATTACTGACATTATTCGTTCGGCGATTATTACTTTAAAAGGATTAATGAGATTAATGCTCGGAGAAATAACATCTCAAGAAGATTCAATTATTGACCGAGCTCTTTTAGAAACGTATAATAGAAAAGATATTACTAATGAATCGGATTTATCTCAAGTTGAACCTCCAATTATGAAGGATTTTCAAGAAATATTAGAAGGAATAGTTGGCGCCGAAGATATTCTTTTAAGGCTTAGAAAATATACTGAAGGGACTTTTTCCGGACTTTTAAATAATTTAACTAATATTGACACAAAGAACCAATTAATTGTTTTTAGCGTTCGTGATTTAGAAGACGAGTTAAGGCCAATTGGTATTTATATAATTATTAATTATATTTGGAATACCGTAAGATCAGAATTAAAAAAAAGGATTTTAATAGTTGACGAGGCATGGTGGCTGATGCAACATGAAGATTCGGCTAAATTTATTTATGCCTTGGTAAAAAGATGCCGAAAATATTATTTAGGGGTAACAACGATCAGTCAAGACGTGAATGATTTTTTAAATTCGCAATACGGACAAGCGATTGTGACTAATTCGGCTTTGCAATTATTATTAAAACAATCTCCGGCAGCAATTGAAATAATAGCTAAAACTTTTATGCTTACTCAAGGAGAAAAATACTTGCTTTTAGATTGCGAAATAGGCGAAGGAATTTTTTTCGCTGGAGCTAAACATGTCGCGATAAAAGTTTTAGCTTCTTATTTAGAAGATCAATTAATTACTTCAGATCCTAGCCAACTTTTGGAAATAGAAGAAGCAAAAAGAGAATTTGATGAAAGCCTTTAACTAGCTTATAGCTGGTAGCTTTTAGCTTGTAAAAAAATTTTTAATTTTTAATTTAAATTTGTGATTTATTATTTGGAATTTGAGATTTTAAATTTGGCGCGGAGATTTGGGATTTATTTAGAATAATTGAGGTTAATTAGAATAATTAGAAATTTAGATTATATTTATTTTTTTAATTTTGCATTGTCATTTTAATTTTTACATTTTGATTTTTGCATTTTTTTATGCACATTTCTTTATCTCCAGAAATAATTTTTTATCTTGGAAAATTTCCAATCACAAATACCTTGCTTACTTGTTGGGTAGTGATGATTATTTTAATAATTATTGTTTTTTTAGTTTCAAAAAAAATACAACTTATCCCAAGAGGCTTGCAAAATATAATAGAAATAATAATTGAAAACATTTTAAATTTAATCCAAAGTATTACCAATGATAAAAAACAAGCGGAAAAATTTTTACCTTTAGTGGCAACTATTTTTATTTTTATTTTATCGGCAAATTGGTTGGGAATTTTTCCCGGAATTGGCACTATTGGATTTAAAGAAAATGAAACTTTTGTTCCTCTTTTTCGTTCAGTTTATTCAGATTTAAATATGACAATCGCTTTAGCTTTAATATCTGTATTTGCCTGTCAATTTTTTGGAATTATTGCTTGCGGATTTTTAAAATATGTTGGAAAATTTATAAACCTTAAAAATCCGATAACATTTTTTGTTGGAATTTTGGAATTAATTTCCGAGATAGCAAAATTGATTTCTTTTTCCTTTCGATTATTTGGAAATGTTTTTGCTGGTGAAGTTTTGTTAATTGTTATGGCTTTTTTAATTCCATTTGTAGTTCCATTGCCATTTATGACTTTAGAATTATTTGTTGGTTTTGTTCAAGCTTTAGTTTTTGCCATGCTCACTCTTGTGTTTTTAAAAATGGCAACCACTGTCCACGAAGAACACTAAAATTTTCAAATGCCAATTTTAATAAATCCCTTTAAACCAATTTTTAGATAAAATTTATTAAATCTTAAATTAAATCTTAAATAAATATCTTTTAAAAACCAAATCCAAAATTTCTAAAAACAAAATTTTAGATAGACCAATAATTATTAAATTTAAAAATTAAATCATTGAAAATTTCACAAAATTTTCTTAAATTTTATTTATTTTATTTTAATTAATCCGCGTTTTATTTTACAGACGCGAAAAAGGGAATTAAATTATGATAGAACCTACAACATTAGATCTTAAATCAATTGCCGCGGCAATTGCTATTAGTGTTGGAGCAATCGGACCTGGAATTGGAATTGGACTTTTGGCCGCAAAAGCCATGGAAGCAATTGGAAGAAATCCTGAAGCCGCTGGAAAAATTCAAGCGGCTATGATTTTAGCCATCGCTTTTACCGAAGCAATTGCCATTTACGCCTTAGTTGTCGCGTTAATTATTAAATTTATATAAAAAGTAACCAACAATAAAAATCAAAAGTTTAAAATGCAAAATAAAAATTATTGTATTTTTCTTTGCTCATATTTTTTAAATAAATTCCCTCGCGCCTAGTGATACCTAAATTTTTACATTTATATTTTGATTTTTGTATTTCCATATGTCTCAATTATTTCATAATCTAGGTATTGAACCGCTACTTTTAATCGCTCAAATAGTAAATTTTCTTTTATTGTTTTTTATATTAAAAAAATTTTTATATAATCCGATTATTAAAATACTTAATGAGCGAACGAAAAAAATAGAGAAAAGTTTAAAAGAAGCAAGAGGAATAGAAGAGAAAAAAATAGAAATTGAAAAGCAAAAAATAAAAGAAATTTTAAAAGCGAGAAAACAAGCGGAACAAATTTTAGAAAAATCAAAAGAAATTGGAGAAAAAATAAAAATGGAAATGAATGTTGAAGCGGAACAAAAAGCCCAAGAAATAATTTTAAAAGCGCGCCAAGAAATTGAACAAGAAAAAAGAAAAGCGATAGAAGACGCGAAAGGACAAATTGCCGATCTAATAATTTTATCAACCGAAAAAATATTTAAAGAAAAAACAAACGAAAAAAAAGACGAGAAATTAAATCAATGGTATAAAATATGTGTTAGATAACGATACGTTGTATCGAGTGATTAAAATTAGTTTTTAGATTATCAACTGGTGTTTTATATCTCAACCCTTTTAATCTGATAGTGAAATTA
>JAGUXS010000038.1 GCA_020061725.1 Patescibacteria group bacterium
ACAGAAGAATGGATTGAACTTTTTAATCAAGGCAATGAGGATGTAAATTTATCAAATTGGATTTTAGACGATCAAGAACAAGGAAGTGAGAGGTATACCATTCCTTTAAATACGTTTATTTTAAAACAAAATTATTTAGTTTTAAAAAGAAAACAAACCGGAATTATTTTAAACAATGATCAAGACAGAACAAGATTATTTGATCCAAACAATCAGCTTAAATCAGAGGTTTTTTATCAAGAAGCAAAACAGGGGCAATCTTATTCGCGAATGGAAAATGGAAAATGGGAATGGACAGAATTGTTAACACCGAGTGGAAAGAATGAATTAAGAATTAAGAATTATGAATTAGTAAAAGAAAATCAAGAAAACATAAAAACACAAGAACAAAAAGATGAATTAAGGAAAGAAAATACCAAAACACAAGAAGAAACTCAAAACCAAAATAAAAATGAATCAAAAATTAAGAATTATGAATTAGTAAAAGAAAATCAAGAAAACATAAAAACACAAGAACAAAAAGATGATAAAATAAAAAATCAAGAAAAGGCGTCCCTTATGACCACTTCTTTTACATTAACATCGTTAAAAGAAGTTAGAAAAATGGAAAAGGGCGCAAAAGTAAAAATAAGAGGGGTTGTTTCTTGTGTTCCTGGAATTTTGGGTTCGCAAATTTTTTATCTCTCTGGCTCGGGCATTCAGGTTTATTTGTATGACAAAGATTTTCCAGAATTAAATTTAGGCGATGAAATAGAAATTCAAGGCTCTCTTTCTTCTTATCAAAACGAAGCAAGAATTAATCTATCTTCAAAAGAAGATATTAAAATTTTACAAAAAAATCAACCGATTAATTTAGAAGAAATAACAATTAATGAAATTAATGAAAACACAGAAGGCTTTTTAATTAAAGTAAAAGGAGAAGTAATAGAAACATTAGGTAACACTTTTTATCTTGCCGATGAAACAAACAAGAAAATTAAAGTTTATATTAAAGAATCGACAAAAATTGAAAAATCAAGAATGCAAAAAGGAGATCAAATGGAAGTCACAGGGATTGTAAGTCAACTTGGAGAAGAATATAGAATATTGCCAAGATTTCAAGAGGATATAAGGATTTTAAATCCTAATGTCCAAATCCCAATATCTAATAAAATCTCAAATCTTAATGCCAAAACATCTTCATTGTATGATGAGCAAAATCAAAACATAAAACAAACTCAAAACTCAAATGTCAAAATTCAAAATCAAAATAAAAATATTGAAATAGAAAAACAAGAAGAAAAAAAACAAGAAGAAAAAAAATCTGAAACTAAAAAAACAGCCACCACGGCTGGTATTGGAGCCAGCGCCACTTTAGCAGCTATTTATAGAAGACAAATATTTTTATTCCTCGCAAAAATTTTTTTTAAAGGGTAGACCAAATCTTTGGCAAAAATACCAAAGATTTTTTGTATTATTTTACACTTTGCATTTTACATTTTATTTTATGTATCAATATTCGATTATTCCTCAAGCTAAAGAAAAAATTAATAAAACATTAAAACAATTAAGACTAACCATTATAGATAATGATTTTACTATTAAAAAAAATATAAAAAATAAAAGACGTTTTTTTATGCCGGTTTGCGTTGACAAAAACGGCAAAAAATTTTTTTTAAAAACCAGATTTCAAAATACAGACGAACTTCTAATATCTTTAAAAAAAGAAATTGAATTTAATAAAAAAATAACCCCTATAATTTCTTCTATTGAACCTCATTTTATCACGCCAGAAGTAATAAAAAGTGGACAAGATGGGCAGGGCTATGTTTGGTTTTATAGAAAATATCACGAAGGAGAGTTTGCGGGATTAATGGATATAGATTCTGGAATAACCAAAAATTTTTTAGATAAATACTCTTCTCGTGATTTTGCTTTAAAACTTTTTTCTTTACAAAAAACTACTTCAAAAGTAAAAAAAATAATAGAATTACATCAACATAATTATCATTGGTATAAAGCTGATTTTAATTATTATTTTCACACTAAAATTCTTCAAAAATTAATTCCTAAAGAATTAAAAAAAATAAAACAACTTCTTGAAAAGAATAGAATTTTATTAAACAAAAACGCAAATCATTTAACTCATGGAGATTTTTATCCTAATAATTTTTTGCTTTCAAACAATCAATTAATAGTGATTGATTGGGAATTAGTCCATTTGAATAATCAAGCGTTTGATTTTTGTTTCATTTGGATGAATGCTTTTAGAAATCCAGAATGGCAGCAAGAATTTTTTAAAATTTATTTACAAAAAGTAAAAGATAAAATAAAATTTAAAAAATTATTTCGTATTGTCGCGCTTACCCTTTGTTTGCGTTTTTTTCATCACGCTTGTATAGTTATAAAAACCTTTAATAAAGGGTATAAAGAAAAATTAATTTCTCGCGGATTTACTCAAAAGCAAATTAGAGGCGTTCTAAATAGAACGCGCGAAGCAAAAAAAGCGCATTTTGAAATTTTAAAAAAAGCTTTAAAAAATAAACTTACATCTGTAAGAGATTAAATCTTCAAAATAAAGTATAAAGATTAAACGATAATTAATCACAAAATTTATGCAAAGATTTATTGATCTTCATATGCATTCTGTTTATTCTGACGGGATGCTTGAATTAAATCAAATTATTAAAAAATTAAAAAGAGAAAATATCACAACAATTTCTTTGACTGATCACAATACAATTAGTGGGAATGAAAAAATGATTGAATTAGGGGAAAAGAATAGAATAAAAGTAATTTCAGGAATAGAGTTTTATACTTTTTTTGAAGACAAAAAATTGCATTTATTAGGTTATAATTTTGATTTAAAAAATAAAGAATTAAATGATTTAACTGTTCAAGCTCAAGAAAGACACTATGCTTGGGGGGTTAAAACATTAAAAAAAATGGAACAAATCGGTTTTAAAATTGATTTTAAAGAATTGGAAAAATTTAAATCAAGATATTTTGGATTTGTTCATTTAAAAAATATTTTAACGCAAAATCAAAAAAATAAAAATAAAATAATTAAAGACCTAAAATTAAAAGAACGAACCAAATTAATGAAAATAAAAAAAATTCCAAAGCCGGATCTTTTTGAAACAATTAATTTTTATTTTACGAAAGATCGACCGGGATTTGTTCCAGATGAACATTTAAAAATTTCTACTCCATTAGCAATAAAAATAATTTTGAAAGCGGGAGGCATCCCTGTTTTGGCTCATCCTGGACAGCAACTATCTTATGCAGATGATTTAATAATTTTAAAATTAAAACAAAATAGGCTAAAAGGAATTGAAGCGATTACGCCTTATCATTCTTGGCATCAAATTGAGCATTATCAAAAATTAGCCAATAATTTAAATTTAATTATTACCTTTGGCACTGATTTTCACGGTGATTTAATTGACCTCTCTTTAAAAAATCAACCAATTAAAAATCAATGGAGTTGTTTTAAAATGTTAGAAAAAAACTTAAATCCCTTTATCTAATAAAAAAATAATTAATCCAATTATTGCTGTGACGCCGGCGATGATCCAAAAACGCATAACTATTTGAGGCTCTAGCCATCCTTTTGCTTCTAGATGATGATGTATCGGACTAGAAAGAAAAACTTTTTTGTGAAGAATTTTTTTAGAAAAAAATTGAATAATTACTGATAGAGATTCTATCATAAAAAGAAAACCAATAATTGGCAAAAGCAAAAAAGTATTTGTTAACATCGCCACAATGCCCAAAGTAATACCTAAAGACATTGCTCCTGTGTCTCCCATAAAAAATTTAGCTGGATAGACATTGAACCATAAAAAAGCTAATAACGCTCCAGAAATTACTCCGCAAAAAACAGCCAAATTTACCCTTCCTAAAACAAAAGCGATCACGCTAAAAGAGACAAAAGAAATTAATAAAGTTCCTCCAGCCAAACCATCTAAGCCATCAATTTCATTTACCGAAAAAGCCGTAGAGACCATAACAAAAATAAAAAGCGGGATATACCAAAAACCAATATTAATATTCCCTAAAAAAGGGACATAAATAACACTCCATTCTAATTTATAATAAAACCAATAAGCGCCAAAACAAGCGATTAATGTGGCAAGTAATGTATAAATTATTAATCGGTGTTTTACTCTTAATCCCCCGCCATTGGGACCAATTTTTTTAATATTTAAAAAATCATCTCCTAATCCAATTAAAGCAGAAGCGATTAAAGCTCCCAAAGGCAACAGAGTTTCGCCACGAGTTAAAAAATTTAATTGTTTAAAAATAGGCAAATGAGTCAATTCGGCTAAAAAAGAAACCAAAAAAATTAAAATTAAAGTTGTTCCCCAAATTAAAATTCCTCCCATTGTCGGGGTGCCAGATTTTTTTTGATGCATTTCAGAAAATATAGGAGTATCCGCGCTTTCTCTAATTGTTTTTCCTAAATTATTTTTTTTCAAAAAATGAATTAAAAAAGGAACCCAAATTAAAGCGATTAAAAAAGAAAAAGCGGATAAAGAAAATATTTTAATTAAAGGGAAAAAAGGTATTTCCATAATATGAATTATGAATTCTTAACCACAAGTTACAAGTTAACTTTATAAGTTGATTTTAGATGATGTTAAATAATAAAAAAGTTGTTAAAATTAATAAAAATTGGATTATAATTGAACAAATGAGCAAAGAATGGCTTAGAAATTTATTTTTTGAATATAAAAAATAAGCCAAGCAAAAATTAAATAAATAAATTATTAAACCAATTTGAGGTAATTTAAATAATTCTTTTGTTTGTCCGATTAATCCGATGCCGAAATAAATGTTATAATATAAAGGAATTAAATTGTCTTCTATGCTTTGTAATTTATAATAAATAATCCCCCAAATAAAAAAATTGCTTAATATTCCAAGAGATAAATTTAATAAGATTAATTTATTTTTTCTAAAAAGATTATTTTTAATATTAGTTAAAATTATTTTTTTGTTCAGAAAATGATCAGCTTTCCAAGGAGTAGCTATGGTTTTTGGTTGGAATATTTTCATAAAAAATTACTTTTTTAATGTCTATTTTTAAAATTTCATTATTAATTTTTACATCTTTTAAATTGGCGATATTTTCAATGTTTTTTATATTATTACTTAAAGTATCTTTTAAAATTTCTTCCTTAAAAGTTTTTATAGCATTAAAAATTAATTCACTATTAGTAAAATAAAATATTTCTGTGCGATCTTTAATGTTAAGTCCTAAATTTTTGCGTTCCGCATTTACGAGTCGTACGATTTCACGTTTTAATCCTTCAAGTTTCAAATCATTAGTAATAATAGTATCTAATTCTACTTTTAATTCCCCCTGACCCTTTTTTGAAATTATATTTTTTGTATTCAATTCATCCATAATTAAATTTTTGTATTCAGCTTGTAATTCATAATTTATAATTCGTAATTTATTTAAAGGTTGTCGTACTTTAATTCCAATTTCATCCCTTTTAGCTAATCCTAATTCAACAATCTTTCTAACAACTTGCATTTCTTCCAAAATTCGTAATTCGTAATTTGTAATTTGTGATTGTTTTGGCCATTTTTCAAGATGTACTGATTTATTTTCATTTTTAAAATTATTTTCTGTTAACTTTTGCCAAATTTGTTCGGCAATAAAAGGGGCGAAAGGCGCCATTGTTTTTGCTAATTCTGTTAAAACAAATTTAGTAGTTGTGAGCGCAGATTGTTTGTCTTTTTCGTTTTGACCTTTAAATCTATCGCGTGAACGTCTCAAATACCACGTAGACAGATCTTCAATAAATTTACCGATCGGCCGAGACGCCCCTGGTAAATTATATTTTTCTAAATTTTCAGTTACTTCTTTAATTAATTGATTTAATTTTATTAATATCCATATATCCAAAATATTTTTTTTATTATTTATATTTATATCTATCGTAAAAATTTCATTACTTGACGACATGAATAATTCATAAAATTTAACTACATTCCAAAGTATTATTATATTTTTCCGCAATGCATCTTGAATATCAATTTCAGACAAATTAGCGTCGTCTCCAAGCATAATAGGGCTATTCATAAAATACATACGCAAAGCGTCACTGCCATATTTTTCTAATGTTATGCGTGGATCAGGATAATTGTTAAATAATTTGCTCATTTTTCGACCGTCTGTTCCTGCTAAAACTCCGCTAACTATAACATTTTTAAAAGAGATGGAATTAAATAAAGCGTTTGATAAAACATGCAAATAATAAAACCACCCACGAAGTTGACCAGTATATTCAATAATAAAATCCGCTGGAAACGTATTCTTAAAATCTTCTTGTCTTTCAAAGGGATAGTGAAATTGAGCAAAAGGCATAGCGCCAGATTCAAACCAGCAATCAAGTATTTCTTTAACTCTTTTCATAATCCCTCCGCATTCGCATTTTAATTCATGTTCATCTATATTAGGTCGATGTAAATCTTTTACTTTTTTCCCGCTTAATTTTTCAATTTCTTTAATTGATCCCAAAACTTTTATTTTATTGCAATTAGGACATTCCCAAACAGGAATCGGAGATCCCCAGTAGCGAGATCTAGATAAGCACCAATCAGGCGCGCTTTCAATATTATTTTTAAATCGACCGTCCTTAAAATATTCTGGAACCCAATTTATTTCTTTATTTGTTTTTATCATTTGTTCCTTAATTTTTTGTGTATTTAAATACCAAGCCTTTTGAGTCTTATAGATCAAAGGAGTATTGCAACGATAACAAAAAGGGTATGAATGAGTAAAATCAAAACTAGAAAAAATAATATTTCGTTCTTTTAAATCAAGTAAAACATCGCGATTGGCTTTTTTAAAATAGTATTCTTTCCATTTTTTAACTGGCTCTAAATAAATTCCATTTTCATCCATCAAATCAATCATCGGCAGTCCTGCTTTTTCTCCAAGTTGAAAATCATCTTCGCCGAAATTTGGCGCAATATGAACGACGCCTGTTCCGTCTTCAATGGTTACAAAATCAGCCGCGTAAATTTTATAAACTTTGTTTGATTTTGTAATTTCATCATTGTTTAATTTATATATTGGTTCATACTTCAAGCCAACCAGATCTCTACCTTTAAAATTTTCTAAAATTTTATATTTTTGATCTTTAAAATTTTCAATTAATTTATCTTTAGCTAAAATATAATTTTCCCTAATTTCATTATTCATGATTTCTATTTTTACATAATTAATTTTATTTCCGACTGCTAATGCTAAATTTCCCGGTAATGTCCAAGGAGTTGTTGTCCATGCTAACAAATAAGTATTAGTATTAATACCAATATCTTTTTTTGTATTATTTAAATTTTTTATTTTAAATTTTACAATAACAGATTTGTCGGTTACATCGCGATAAGAACCAGCATCCATTGTAATTTCAAATTTTGATAAAGGTGTAGCGCAACGTGGGCAATGCAAGCTGGTGCGATAACCTTCATAAATAAAATTTGTGTCATATAATTTTTTAAAAGACCAAATAACACTTTCCATGAATTTTAAATCCATGGTTTTATAAGCATTTTTCATATCAACCCACCTGCCTATCCTATTAATATACCATTCCCATTGTTCAGATCCTTTATTAACATATGCTCGACAAGCATTAATAAATTTATCAACCCCTAACGTTTCAATATCTTTTTTATTTTTTAATCCTAATTGTTCTTCAACTTTATTTTCCGCTGGTAATCCATGACAATCCCAACCCCAAATACGTTCAACTCTATATCCTTTCATTGTCCAATATCTTGGCACAACATCTTTGGCAATACTAGGAAGTAAAGTCGCGTAATGAGGTAGGCCTGTAATAAAAGGAGGACCGTCATTAAAAATATAATTTCCTTTTGGCGCATCTTTTGTAATAGATTTTTTAAATGTCTCCGCTCGTTGCCAAAAATTCAAAACTTCCTTTTCCATTTTTATATATGGATTTTGAGTTTCATTAAATTTATTTTTTTGATTGTTTTGCATATTTTCTAAAAATATTAAATCGTTTTTTTATGATTTTATAAACAAAAAAACACCATATTTCCCTATATAAATTAATAAAAAGACAAAAGTTAAAAAGTTGTTTTACTTTTGCGAAGCAAAAGAAAAGCATGTATTGTTTAGTTTAGATAACTTGTTATTATATAAACTTTTTGTTTGATAATGTAAAAATTTGTATGTTATACAAATTTATGATATTATTTAATAAAAAGTTTGTATAAAATATATTATAACAAAAAAATACGAATAAGCAAAATTTGAGTTATTATTTAACATATTATTAAATAATTTTTATTTAAACAATTTTTAGATTAAATAGATTTTGTGTTTTGAAATATTAAAACATTAGAACATTAAAATTAAAATAATTAACATTTGACATTTATTGCTAAGTTTAAGTTTGATTTTAATTTTCAATTTCTAAAACAATTACTTTTTAAAGATTTGTCATTTGGCATATGAAAATTTTCTTAAATTTTTACCTAATTTATGTTGTCCATTGAGATTTTTAAAAAAATTATAGAAAAAGAAAAAATAGTTTCTACGAATAAAATATTAGAAATAGAAAAAGAAGCAAAAGAAAAAAAAATTGCCTTAGAAGAATATTTTTTAAGCAAAGGGATTATTGATGAAGATTTTTTTTATGAAAAAGCGGCTTCTTATTTAGGAGTTCCTTTTATTGATCTTAAAAAACAAATTATTCCTTATGATATTTTAACTTTAATTTCTGAACCAATCGCTCAAACTTATAAAATTATTTTTTTTAAAAAAGAAAAAGACGCTTTAAGTATAGCGACACTAGATCCGCAAAACTTGCAAATTTTTGAATTTATTAAAAGAAAAATAGATCTTCCACTTAAAATATATTTAGCAACCCCTTCTGGTATTAAAAAGGCTTTGCAACAATATCATGTTGGGCTTAAAGCCGAATTAACTAAAATTACAACAAAAGAAGAGACTGGCGAAGAATTGCAAAAAATAGGATCTGGTTTGCCAATAATTAGAATTGTAGACACATTAATAGAATACGCTATTTTTCAAAATGCTTCTGATATTCATATTGAACCAGCTGAAAAAGAAGTAGCTATTAGATATCGAATTGATGGAATTTTAAAAGATATAATGAATTTACCCAAAGATATTCAAAAAGGAATTATTGCGCGTATTAAAATTTTATCCAATTTAAAATTAGACGAACATCGATTGCCTCAAGATGGAAGATTTAAAATTAGCAATGAAAATTATAAAATTTCTTTTCGAGTTTCTATTCTCCCGACTTTTCATGGAGAAAAAATAGTTTTAAGGCTTTTAAGCGAGAGTTCTGGAATATTATCTTTAGAACAGCTTGGGTTTCAATCAGAAGTTCTTTTAACTGTTAAAAAAAATATAAAAAAACCGCATGGAATAATCTTTGTCACTGGTCCGACTGGCTCTGGAAAAACTACAACTTTATATACAATAATGAATATTCTTAACACTCCACAAGTCAATATTTCCACAATAGAAGATCCTATTGAATATCACATGCCTCGAATTAATCAAAGTCAAGTCGCGCCTAAAATTGGCTTTACTTTCGCAAAAGCCCTTCGCGCTCTTTTAAGGCAAGATCCGAATATTATAATGGTTGGGGAAATTAGAGATCAAGAAACAGCGGAAATAGCCACTCATGCGGCAATGACTGGACATTTAGTTCTTTCTACTTTGCACACCAATGACGCAGTCACTTCTTTGCCTCGATTAATTGATATGGGAGTTCCGTCTTTTTTAGTTGTTGGAACTTGCAATCTTGTTATTGCTCAACGTTTAGTGCGTAAAATTTGCAAGCACTGCATTCAAAGTTATAAATTAAGCAAAAATCAAATTAAAGCGTTTCAAAAAGAATTTAACATTGATTCTATTACCGAAATTCTAATTGAAAAAGGAAAACTTCTTAAAGGTCAAGATCTTAGCGCTCTGTCTTTTTATAAAGGTGTTGGTTGTCGACAGTGCGATAATAATAGATATAAAGGAAGATTGGGAATTTTTGAAGTGTTAGAAATGACACCCGGACTTTCTGCTTTAATTATGCAAAAAGCCACTATTGAACAAATTAGGGAATTTACTAAAAAACAAAAAATGATCACAATGATTGAAGACGGATTTATTAAAGCCCTAGACGGTATTACGACGATTGAAGAAATAATAAGAGTGACAAAGAATTAAAATTAACTTGTAGCTTACAAATAAATTAAAATTATGAATCCCCCAATTAGGGGGATAATAGTATTTATTTAATTGTTCTAATTAATCCCAATTAAATCTCGAATTTTAAATTAAAACAATGTTATTATTATTTTGGAATTTTGAGTTTGAAATTTTATTTGTTATTTGAATTTTGATATTTGGATTTAATTGTTTAAGGACATTGCGGTATTGTTTAAGTTAACCTAGAAATTAGGGGGGGAGTAATTAGATTAATTTGTTTTTATATTTTAATATTTTTTATGGAAGAAAATCAATCCACTGGTAAATGGACTAAATTTATTTTGTATTTAAAAAAAGTAGATTTATTTTTAAATAATTTTTTTGGAGTTTCAACGACCGAAAAGATTTTTTTTACTCAAAATTTAAGCGTGATGATTAAATCTGGACTTGCTTTGGATGAAAGTTTGGAAAGTTTAAGTTGCCAAACTAAAAATAGATATTTTAAAGAAATTATTAAACAAGTTAAACAAAAAATAGAAAAAGGGATTGCTTTTAGTGATAGTTTAGCGGCATTTCCTAAAGTTTTTTCTTTGGTTTTTATTAATATTGTTAAGGCTGGCGAAGAAAGCGGAAAATTAGACAATTCTTTAAAACAATTAGCGATTCAAATGAAAAAAAATCATGAATTGATTTCCAAAATAAAGGGGGCTTTGATTTATCCAATTATTGTGATCACGGCCATGATTGGAATTATTATTTTTATGATGGTTGTTATTATCCCTCAAATTACTCAAATTTTTGAATCATTTGACTCAGAATTGCCAATCGCCACCAAAATTTTAATAAAAATTTCAAAATTTAGCGCTGAACACGGAGTAATAATTTTTATTGGATTTGTTTTAATATTAATTTTATCAATAAGATTAATGCGCATCGCAAAAATTAAATATTTTATAGATAAAATAATTTTAAGAATTCCGATTATTGGCGGAATTGTTAAAAAAATTAATTTAGCTAAATTTTCCCGCACTTTTAGTTCTCTTTTAAAAACAGGGGTTCCAATTGTTGAAACTTTCAGGCTTTCGGCTTTAGTTTTAAATAATCTTGCCTATCAAAAAGAATTGCTTAAAACAGCTGAAACAGTAAAAAAAGGAGAGGCAATCGCTAGAATTTTAAAAGAATTTCCTATTCTTTTTCCGCCAATCGTTACTCAAATGATTGATGTCGGAGAAAAAACAGGGACATTAGATTCAATTTTAGAAGATTTAGCGATATTTTATGAAGAAGAAATAGATCAAATCATGACTAATTTACCTCAAATTATCGAACCAATTTTACTTGTATTTTTGGGAGCCGGTGTAGCGTTTATTGCCATAGCTGTCTTAATGCCAATGTATTCAATGACGCAGAATATTTAGAATAAAAATAATTTTAGATTTAAAAGTTATTTTAAGGGGTTAGATTTTAAATTTTAAATTATAAATTTATGAATCAAGAGACTAAACAATGTCAAAATTGTTCTCAAAATTTTCAAATAGAGCCAGAGGATTTTGAATTTTATGAAAAAATTAAAGTCCCTGCGC
>JAGUXS010000066.1 GCA_020061725.1 Patescibacteria group bacterium
GGGGGGGGGTTTAGTTTAGTTGACTATAAAAGGAAAACATTTTATAATTCAACATAATTTATGAAACTAAAAATTAGAAAAATAAAAGAGGGGGGAGTTTTAAATGAAAAACCAACGCATTTGGTCGATCTTAAAATTTTTAAAAATCAAAAAAAGAATCAATCTGCCAATAAGCAAACAAATCCTATTGGTTGGCAAAAAAAAATTAAAAAGAAAAACACTCCCTCTTCTTTAAAATATCCCATAATTTTACTTCAAAAAATATCAAATGAATTTACTCAATACAAAGAAACGTTATTGTTTTATAACAAAAAATTTTTTATTTGGTTTAAAAAAATTAATTCTAAATTTTATAGAAACGCATTACAATATATCTCTATTTTACATTTGATAAAATTTATTTTTATTAAAATTAAAAATCAATATCACGTCATTTTTTTTAAACTACACTCGATTATTTCAACGCTAAATAAAACACAAAAACATAAAAACATAAAAACGCAAAAATATAAGAATACAAAAATACAAGAATATAAAAATACACGTAAATTAACAAATAAATATTTGTCATTTTTTAAAAAAAACTACATTAAACCTTTACTATCAAAAAAAATTCATTTTATTAAATCCCGCAAAGCAGAAATTCCATTAAAAACGGAATTATTAAACTGGATTCATCATATTAAATCTAACAAGACTAACACAGGACAATTTAACAAAGTAAAACCTATTTTAATTTTTATATTAATCGCTTTTGTTTTTGTTTTATCGCTCCATGTTTTATTTTTAACGCAAAAAAATAAAAATACAGAAAGTTTCCCTTTTTCTAAAGAAAAGTTAAATATTTCAAAATATACTCCGTTAAATAATAAATATCTAACAGGGTTAACAAATAATATAAATTTATCTGATTTTATTTCAAATCAATCAAAATTTAATCAAATAATTAACTCATTACCTGCTAATTCAAAAAATCGCGCTTTATTAAAAGCTGAAAAAAATTTATCGGAGGCTGAAAAAAATTTAATTGCCATCTTGGATAATAAAGAAACAAAAAAAGAAATTCTTACTGAACAAATAATTAATTTTCAAAACAATCTATTAATTGCCTTGCCTAAAATTCAACTGGCCAATTTTTATTTAACTCAAGTTAATCTTAAAACAATGCCAATTGAAAATAAAAACGAATTTAATCAAATAAAAATTTATTTTTCAAAATTAGACAATAATATTAAAGAACTTTTAGATTATTCAAAAATATTATTGCAAATATTGGGTCATGAAAAAAAACAACGCTATTTAATAGTTTTTCAAAATGATAATAAAATTAGACCAACCGGCGGGTTCATAGAAAATTTTATTTTAATAGATGTTAATCATGGCGTAATTAAAAAAGTAGACCTAGACTCTGTTAGAAATAGCGAATATTTAAACCTTGATCTTTCTGAAAACGAAAAAATTACAAAATTTTTTAATGAAATAAAAACACAAAATTTTACTCCATTAACTAATGAATTAAAAAATAATTTTAAAAATTTAATTCAACCGCCCTATCCTTTAAATTTAATTAGTCCTGCTTGGCAAAAACAAGATGCTAATTGGTTTTTTGATTTTCCAACTTCCGCTCAAAAAATTATTTGGTTTTATGAAAAATTTATCCCAAAATTAGCTGACAAAAAAATAAATGGCGTTATAAGTTTAAACGCGAGTTTAATTCCTGAAATTTTAAAAATTACTAAATCAATTAAAATGCCAGAATATTCTGTCACGGTTAATAGTGAAAATTTTTCAACCATTATGCTTAGGGAAAAACTTAAAAATATAAAAACAGAAGAAAAAACACAAAATGATCAAAATTCAAATACGGTATTATTTAATGGTCAAGAAAATATAACTTCAAATTTTATTGCTGATTTGATTCCTGAATTTTTAAATAAAATTTTATCTCCTCAAAATAATTCGGAACAATCTTTGAAAATTTTGGAAATTTTAAACGAAGCTCTATTTAAAAAAGATATAATGTTTTATTCTAATAATCCTGATTTACAAAAAGATATTTTAAAAAATAATTGGGCAGGAGAAATAAAATCAACAAATAATGGAGATTATTTAGCCGTAATTAATGCTAATATTAATGGAGAATCAGATGAAAACATTAAACAATCGGTTGATTTACAAACGCAAATTTTAGATGATGGAACAATTATTAATACCACAAAAATTACTAGGACATTGTTTGAAAATAAATTTACTAATTTAAAAAATCTCAATTATATAAAAATTTACGTTCCAAAAGGAAGCGTTCTTTTAGATATAAATGGATTTAAAAAAAATCCCTTACCTTTATTTAAAACCTCTTTCGAAGAATATTTAATAGATGAAGATTTATCAAAAATTCAAAAACAAACATTAATTGATGAAACGACTAATACAAGGATTAGTCAAGAATTTAATAAAACAGTTTTTAGTAATTGGATTGAAGTTGAACCAAAAAAATCTGCAACAATTACATTTAAATACAAATTGCCTTTTAAATTGGAAGATTTAAAAATTAATCAAGAACCACAAGGATTTTTGCAAAATTTTTATAAAAAAATAGCAAAGAAATTTAATTTAATTAACGAAACACTGCCCTATCAACTTTTGATTCAAAAACAATCTGGCAAAAAAAATGAGATTTGGAAATATTCTATTAATTTACCAGTTGATTGGCAACTTGCTTGGCAAAATTTTCCAATTGATTTTATAGAAAAAAATGGACAAATTGAATTTAATTCAACTCTAAATCAAGATCAACTTTGGTTAATGCTTTTAAAAAAATAACCAATTAACATTTAATATTTACATTTAACATTAATTAACTTTGCATTCTGCATTTTACATTTTGCATTCTGCATTCATAATTCTTAATTCTGCATTCTTATGTTTCTCCCAATTATTGGTTTAGAAATTCATATACAATTAAAAACAAAATCTAAAATGTTTTGTGGTTGCGATAATTCTGGAGAAAATCAACCTCCGAACACAACTGTTTGTCCAGTTTGTATGGGATTTCCGGGGGCTTTACCAGTAATAAACAAACAAGCTGTGGAATGGACAATTTTAATGGGTATGGTTTTGAATGGAGAAATTGCTAAATTTTCTAAATTTGATCGCAAAAATTATTTTTATCCAGACTTGCCAAAAGGTTATCAAATTTCACAATACGATTTTCCGTTCGTAAAAAATGGATATTTAATTATTTCCGATTCTGATTCTGATAAAAGAATTAGATTAAATCGAATTCATTTAGAAGAAGACGCGGCTAAATTATTACATTCTCAAAATAAAAAATATAGCTTAATAGATTTCAATCGATCAGGCACTCCCTTGATGGAAATTGTTACTGAGCCAGATTTTAGAACTCCACAAGACGCAAAAAATTTTTTACAAGAATTAAGATTAATCGCTCGTTATCAAAACATTTCAGATGCTGATATGGAAAAAGGGCATTTACGATGCGACGCTAATATTTCATTAATACCCTCTAAAGAATTAAAAAATAATGAAATTGATGCCGCTAAATTTTTAAATAAACTTTATCCTAAAACAGAAATAAAAAATTTAAATTCTTTTAAGGCTGTTGAGCGAGCCTTAGAATATGAAATTAAAAGACAGACAAAATTATGGAAACAAGGAGAAATATCAAAAGAGCAAACAACTCGCGGTTGGGATGAAAATAAAGAAATTACTATTGAACAACGAACAAAAGAAGAAGCGCATGATTATCGTTATTTTCCAGAACCAGATCTTCCTCCTCTTTATATTGAAGAAAAAACTTTAAAAAAAATTAGACTGCAATTAAGAGAATTGCCGCAACAAAAAAGAATAAGATTTATTAAGGAATATGGATTTACAATTGATGAAGTAAAAATTTTAACTGAAAATCGCGCTCTATCATATTACACTGAGCAGGTCATTTCTGAATTGAAAGAATGGTTTTTTTCTTTTGATAAAATTAAAGAAAAGCAAAAAGAGAAAAAATGGCGAGAAAATAGGGAAAAAATGCATAAATTAACGGCAAGTTGGTTAATAAATAAATTGACTAAACATTTATCCGAAGCAAAAATTAAAATTCCAACATGTCTTTCTGGTATAGATCAAACTTTTTGGAAAGAACAATCGCTTAAAATTTCTCCAGAAAATTTTGCCGAATTTTTATGTTTAATTTATAAAAATAAAATAAATCAAACCAATGGACAAAAAGTTTTAGAAGAAATGTTTAGAACGGGTTCTGATCCTTCAGATATTATAAAAGAACAAAAATTAGAACAAATGAGTGATGAATCAGAATTGGAAAATTTAGCGAAAAAAATAATTAAAAATAATCCCAAAGTTGTTAATGAATATAAAAATGGAAAAGAAAACGCAATGCAATTTTTAATCGGACAAATAATGAAAGAATCAAAAGGAAAAGCCAATCCGCAAATTGTGATAGAAATTTTGAAAAAAAAATTATAACAAAAAGACTTTCTATTTTTTTAAACCTAATCCCCCACTGGAAAAATTATACTTTTTTTGACTAAGATTAACACAAAATTATTTTGGAGAGCCGTTTATTATAATAAATTTCTTTAGTTAAAATTATTTAATATTTTTTAAATTAACAAGAATCGGAATTAAAAAGATTTTCTCTTTAACATTCATAATTGACAAAAAATAGATAAATTATTATAATTAATAATTATTAAACAGCCGCTTTGTTGTGGCCACCAACCACGAAATTTAAAAAAACCGAGCTGTTGTTAAAAGTGTTCCGTATTTTAAAATGCGGAGAAGCCGGGTGGAACCGCGAGAAACTCCTCGTCCCAGCATACTAAAATTTTTTAGTATTTTAAGATGAGGATTTTTTAATTTTAAATAGGAAACAAAATTTTTTTTCTTACAATTCGACTTTTACTAATTTTAAAAATATTAAATTTTAGTTGGATTACAATTATTTTTATGGAAAAACAATCAATTGAAATTATACGCCATTCGTTGGCGCACATAATGGCAACGGCAGTTTTAAAATTATGGCCTAATACTAAATTTGCTATTGGTCCGGCGATTGAAAATGGTTTTTATTATGATTTTGATTTTGGTAAAATCAAAATTAGCGATAATGATTTGTTGAAAATAGAAAAAGAGATGAAATTTCTAATTAAACAAAATCAAAAATTTGAACGCGCGGAAATATCCATTAATGAAGCAAAAAAGTTTTTTACAAATCAACCGTATAAACTTGATTTGATAAATTCAAAACTACAACTTAAATCTCAAAACCTTTTAATCTATAAAATAGAAAATTTTATAGATTTATGTAAAGGTCCGCATGTTAAATCGACCAAAGAAATAAATCCTGAAACTTTTAAATTAAATAAATTAGCTGGCGCTTATTGGCGCGGAGATGAAAAAAATAAAATGTTAACTCGCATTTATGGTTTAGCGTTCGCAACTAAATTAGAATTAGAAAATTATTTAAAGGCAATAAAAGAAGCGGAAAAACGAGATCATAAAAAAATAGGTAAAGAGTTAGATTTATTTTCTTTTCATTCCGAAGCTCCAGGAGCGTGTTTTTGGCATCCAAAAGGAATGATTCTTTGGAATGAATTAGAAACGCTTGGAAAAAATTTGCGAAAAAAATATGAATACAAAGAAATTCAAACTCCAATTTTAGCTAAACAAATTTTTTGGGAAACTTCCGGACATTGGGAACATTATAAGGAAAGCATGTTTCATTTTGAAACAGAAAACGAAAAATACGCGATTAAACCAATGGATTGCCCTTTTAATATAAAAATTTATCAAGAAAAACAAAAATCTTATAAAGAATTACCCATTCGATACACGGAAATTGGTCGCGTGATGCGTAATGAAAAATCTGGAGAACTTAATGGACTTTTTCGAGCGCGTCATATTACACAAGATGATTCTCATATTTTTCTCGCCGAAAATCAAATAGAAAAAGAAATTATATCACTTCTTAAAATGGCTATAGAATATTTTTCTCATTTTAGAATTGAACCAAAATTTTATCTTTCCACTCGTCCTGAAATTTTTATAGGAAAAATTCAAGATTGGAACAAAGCTGAACAAAATTTAGAAAATGCGTTAAAATATGAAAAAATTAAATATAAAATTAAAGAAAAAGACGGGGCTTTTTATGGTCCAAAAATTGACATTGATATCAAAGACGCGCTTGGACGATCTTGGCAATTAGCAACAATTCAGCTTGATTTTCAATTACCGCAAAGATTTAAAATAGAATACATAGATAAAAATGGAAAAAAAGAAATGCCTGTTATGATTCACGCCGCTATTTTTGGAAGTATTGAAAGATTTACCGGAATTTTAATTGAACATTATGCTGGCGCATTTCCTGTTTGGCTATCGCCAGTACAGGTTAAAATAATTTCTGTTGGATTAACACACGTTAAATTTTGTCACAAACTCGCAAACGAATTTAAACAAAATAATATTAGAGTTGAAATGGACGAATCCGACGAAACAGTTGGCAATAAAATTAGAAAAGCCGTGACTGAAAAAATTCCATATATGCTGGTAATTGGTGATCGAGAAATGTCATCTGATAAATTAACAATAAGAGATAGAGGAGAAAAGATAACTAGAGAAATTGAAAAACAGGAATTTATTAAAGAAATTCAAGAAAAAATTAAAAATTTAAAATAAATATTTTTAACTAACGCGCCTCTTGTGTTTTTTATTAATTTACTCTAAGATTTTATCTAAATAACACTAAAATAATAAATCAACTACTTTTAAATTTTAAATTTAATTACAAATAAACTTAAAATTTATCTGATTAAATATCAGACTAAAAACTTTAAATATTTGTAAGAGGGGAAAAAATATGGAAAATACATTATGGATTATTTTAGGTATTATTGCCATTATTATTATTTGGATAATTTGGGCATATAATTCCTTAATCACTTTTAAAATTAGAGTTAAAGAGGCATGGAGCGATATTGATGTTCAATTAAAGCGCCGCTATAATCTCATTCCTAATTTAGTAGAAACAGTAAAAGGTTATGCATCTCACGAAAAAGAGGTTTTTGAAAAGGTAACTCAAGCTAGAGTTAAAGCTATGGAAACGCAAGGGATAGCTGAAAAAGCCGAAGCTGAAAATATGCTTAGTAATACTTTAAAAAGTTTATTTGCGGTAGCGGAAAATTACCCAACCCTTCGCGCAAGTGAAAATTTTGCCAAACTTCAAGATGAACTTTCTGATACAGAAAATAAAATTCAAGCCGCTCGTAGATTTTATAACGGTAATGTCCGAGATTACAACACTAAAATTCAAATTTTCCCAGTTAATATAATTGCTTCTTCTTTTAATTTTAAAATTGAAAACTTCTTTGAACTTGAAAATGAAAAAGAAAAGGAAAATGTGGAAGTTAAATTTTAAAAAAACATAAAACGCTATAAAGACATAAAGCAAAAACAATAAAATAATATGTCTACTTTATTTTTAATAATCATTACAACTTTTGTTGTTAGTTTAATTGCTTTAATTGGAATTATTTTTTTATCTTTAAAAGAAAATTTATTAAATAAAATTCTTTTAATTTTAATTTCTTTTTCGGCTGGCATTTTAATTGGCAACGCGTTTATTCATTTAATTCCAGAAGCGCTTGAAAAAAGCGTTGAAAAAAATATTCCTTTTTCAACGCTTTTTTTATTTTTAATTTTTGGTTTTTGTGTTTTTTTTATTTTAGAAGAATTTTTTAGTTGGCATCATCATCATACTCAAAAACATCCAGAAATAAAATCTTTTTCTTATTTAATTTTAATTTCCGATGGCATTCATAATTTTATTGACGGAATAATTATTGCCGGATCTTTCATTATTTCTATTCCATTAGGATTAACAACAACCTTAGCGATAATTTTTCATGAAATTCCTCAAGAAATAGGAGATTTTGGAGTTTTAATCCACAGTGGATTTAAAAAATCTAAAGCTTTATTTTTAAATTTTCTTTCTGCTTTGTTTGCAATTTTTGGCGGAATTTTAGGATTTCTACTTTTTAAAAAAATAGAAAATCTTTTTATTTTTCTTTTGCCTTTTGCGGCTGGCAATTTTATTTATATTGCCGCTTCGGATTTAATTCCTGAAATTAAAACCGAAAATAAAATAAATAAAAAAATAATTCACTTTTTTGTATTTATTTCAGGAATTTTATTAATGTTATTGTTTAAAGATTAATAAAAAAAATAATCAAAATCATGCCAAGTCTTGGTTTTATGCCTATTTTACCTTTTATTTATACAGTCTTTGAGCCTTTGAAATTTGGGGACTGTCCCCTTTTATTATGCCAATAATTTCTCAATTTTTTGAATTTAGTTCGTATAAATTTAATCCTAAAAATAGGAAAATTTTTTTTAATTATAAAATAAAATTCAAAAACAAAAATCCTCTCACTTTTAAAGAAACAATAATCCTGCCAATAATTCCTGATTTAAAAAAAATTCCGCAAAAACTTTTAAATAATATTTTACAAAGTCTTCATTTAATGTTGGGCATAAGTTATTACAAATTATATTGTCCGCCTAAAATAACAATTCACTATCATCTTTCAAAAGAACAAGCTGATTTTTGGAATACAGTTTATAGAAAAGGGCTTGGGGAATTTTTATATAGAAATAATTTAGAGCCAAAAAAAATCGCAAAATTTCCACATTTAAAAATTAAAACTTGCCCAATAAATTTACAATATCCAGAACGCGCTTTACTAGGAATTGGCGGAGGAAAAGATTCAATTGTCGTCGCAGAACTTCTTAAAAATTTTAAAACCACTTCATTTTTAATTGAAACTCAAAAAAAAGATTTTTTATCTGAAAATATTATTAAAAAAATTGGAACCCCCTCTTTAAAAATTAAAAGAATTGTAGATCATAAAATTTTTAAATCTTATGAAGGGGCGTATAATGGTCATATTCCTATTTCAGCAATTTTCGCTTTTCTTGGGCTTTTTTCCGCAATTATTTATAAATATAAATATGTCATTGTTGGCAATGAACATAGCAGTGATTTTGGCAATCTTCAATATAAAAACGAAATTATAAATCATCAATGGAGTAAGTCCATAGAATTTGAAACAATGTTGCAAGAATACACAAAAAAATTTATCACCCCAAATATTACATACTTCTCAATTCTTCGCCAATTTTATGAAATTAGAATCGCGCAAATGTTTGCAAAACATAAAAAATATTTTTCAATGTTTTCCAGTTGCAATAAAAATTTTAGAATTTTTAAAAAACGGCCAAATTCTTTATGGTGCGGCGAGTGTCCAAAATGCGTTTTTATTTATTTAATACTATCTCCATTTTTAAATAAAAAAGAACTTTTTAATATTTTTCAAAAAAATCTTTTTGAAAATAAAAAACTTTTACCAATTTTTCGCGATATTTTAGGGCTTGGAAAAACAAAACCATTTGATTGCGTTGGAACTTTTGAAGAATCGCAAGCGGCTTTTTATTTAATAAAAGACAAATTTAAAAACAGTATAATTGTAAAAACTTTTCTATCTAAAATAAAAATAAAAAATCCAGCGCAATTACTGAAAAAAGTTTTTTCAATAAATCCTGTCTCAACTATTCCAACACAATTTCAATTTTGTGGTATAAAAAATATTTTAATTTTAGGTTATGGCGTAGAAGGACAAGCAACGTATAAATATTTAAAAAAAAATTATCCAAAATTAAAAATAGGCATTGCCGATAAAAAACAAAGCACAAATTATTTAGATAAACAAAAAAATTATAATTTTGCCATCAAAACACCGGGTATTTCTAAACAGTTTATGACTATTTCTTACACAACTGCAACTAATATTTTTTTATCGCAAAATAAAAATAAAATTATTGGAGTAACCGGAAGTAAAGGCAAAAGCACAACCGCCTCGCTTATTTATGAAATTTTACAAACAGCTAAAATAAAAACTCGCCTTTTGGGAAATATTGGGAATCCAATGCTTGAAATTTTAATGCGCCCGATTGATGAAAATGAAATATTTATTTTAGAACTTTCAAGTTATCAGCTTGACGACATTAAATTCTCGCCAAATATAGCGGTAATAATAAATTTATTTCCAGAACATATGACCTATCATGGAGATGTTAAAAAATATTATCAAGCGAAAAAAAATATAATTAATTTCCAACAAAAAAATGATGTTTTTATTTATAATCCCAAAAATAAAAAACTTATTACTTGGGCAAAACACTCAAACGCAAAGGCCATTCCATTTAAACAAAAAAAATTATTTAAAAATTTAAAAACTAATTTAATCGGAAAGCACAATGAAGAAAATATACAAGCGGCTATAATTGTTGCCAAACTTTTTAATATTTCAAATTCAATAATTAAAAAAGCGCTTTTAAATTTTAAACCATTACCGCATAGATTAGAATTTATTGGCGAATTTAAAGGAATAAAATTCTATGACGATGCAATTTCAACTACCCCAGAATCAACAATAATGGCGATTAAAGCCCTAAAAAATATCGGAACAATTTTTCTTGGCGGTGAAGATCGCGGTTATAATTTTTTAAAATTAGAAAAAGTTTTACAAAAATATAAAATTAAAAATATTATTCTTTTTCCAGAAAGCGGAGAAAAAATTTTAAAATTTAAAAAAGAATTTAATGTTTTAAAAACTTCAAGCATGGAACAAGCAATAAAATTTGCGTATAAACACACCCCACAAAATACCGTTTGTCTTTTATCTTGCGCCTCGCCAAGTTATTCTTTATGGAAAAATTTTAAAGAAAAAGGCGAACAATTTAAGTTTTTTGTAAAAAAATACGGAAACCAAAATGTTAGAATAAATGTTAGAGTATAAAAAATGCACAGTAAAATTTATTACTATATTAAAATATTAATATTTTGGAAAGATAAAAAATCAACAGACAAAAATTTTAAAAAAATCTATAAGATAGATAACATTATTTTTATATTCCAATCTCTATAAATTTTTCTCTCATATTCACCGTGTTAACACGTTAAAAAATTATGAAAATTTATTAAACTCTCACTTTTATATATTTTATTTTTTTTCACGTTCCAACTTTTGTAACTCATATTTAATATTTAATTATCGAATAAATATTACTCAAACAACTTATACACTTTTTAAAATTGAAAAAAAATAATTTTATGATAATGTATCATTACATTGCATTCTAAGATAAAAAAAGATAAGAGAAAATATGAAAAAAATAAAAAAAATTCAAATTTATGAAATAACTTCTGTTTTAAAGAAAAAAATAAGGACAAGTGAAAATTATTGGCAATATATTTCAGAAACCAAGCACCCAGATTTAAAAAATAAATTAAAAGATGTTTTAGAAAGTTTAAGTAAAGCGGATGAAGTATGGCAAAATCCTGAAATAGAAAATTTTTATTTTTATTATCATAAAATTAATAAACATTGGATTTGTGTTATTGCGCGTCATTTAAATGGAGATGGTTTTATTGTAACGGCTTATTTAACAAGTAAATTTAAAAGAAAGGGTAAAAAAATATGGCAAAAAAAATAAAAAAAATTCAAATTTTTATAGATCCATATGGAAATACTTTAAATTTATGGTGGGATGATCCTAAAAAATCTTGTGAAGCTCAAGAAGCGGAACATTCATGGGATGTAATTTGTTTGGATAAAAATAAAAAAGCAATTGGTTTAGAAAAAATTGGATTTTTTCCAGAAGAATTAGATCCAATTAAAAATCTTAAAACTCCAATCGCAACTTTTTTAAAAGAAGGTAAATATTTTTATAAGAGGGGACAGTCCCCAAATTTCAAAGGCTCAAAAACCACATAACCACATAAATAAAGGTTAAAATGAGTATAAAATAGTATTTGGCATGATTTTGTTCAATTTATATTTTTTCTTTAAAAATTTTACTTTTTATAATTTTAAACAAAATCGCACCAAATCACAAAAAAAACTTTGTAGACCTTATGGTTATTGATTTTTTAAGGGGTATTTGTTTGGGGGACTGTCCCCCTTTTTAATAAACCGCTCAAATTCATTTTCGTTAATTATTTTCACTCCTAATTCTTTCGCTTTTTTATATTTTGATCCTGGATTTTTGCCAAAAATAACATAATCTGTTTTTTTACTAACTAAATTTAGAATTTTACCGCCTAAATTTTTTATTTTTTCCTTTGCTTCGTCTCGCGTCATTGATTCCAATTCTCCAGTTAAAACAAAACTTTTGTTTTTTAAAATCCATTCTTTATCTGAATGGATTTTTTGATTACTAAAATTAATGCCTGCTTTTTTTAATTCTTCTAATATTTTTATATTTTTTTCATTTTTAAACCACTGTAAAATACTTTTAGCCATTTTAGTTCCAACACCATTTATTTTTTCCAAATCTTCTAAAGAAATTTTAATAAAATAATTTATTAAATTTTTAATTGAAAATTGAAAATTAAAAGCTTGTGGTGAGCTTGTGAAATCCATTGAAAATTGTTGCGCTAGCAACCATGCGGTTTCTTCTCCAATATGCTTTATTCCTAAAGAAAAAATAAATTTTACTAAATCAATTTTTTTACTTTCTTTAATTGCTTTAATTAAATTTTGACTAGATTTTTTCGCAAAACGTTTCAAAGGTTCAAGATCTTGTTGAGTTAATTTAAAAATATCAGCTGAATTTTTAATCAACCCTGAACACATTAATTGTTCAACAATTTTTTCTCCAAACCCATCAATATTAAATCCTTTTTTTGAAACAAAATGAATTATTTTTTCTTTTTGTTGAGCAAAACAATTTTGATTCGCGCAATAACAAGCTACTTCATTCTTAAATCTTTTTATTTTTGAATTACAAATCGGACAATATAAAGGCATTTTAAATTTTTTTTCTTTGCCAATTCGTAATTTTGATAACACTTGAACAATATCTGGAATCACATCGCCAGCCTTTTGAATAATGACCGTATCGCCAATTCTAATATCTAATCTATTTATTTCATCTTCATTATGAAGGGTGGCTCGACTAATAATTGATCCCATAATTTTAACTGGTTCTAAAATAGCGACTGGCGTCAAAATTCCGGTTCGACCAACTTGAATAATAATATCCTTAACTATAGTTGTTGTTTGCTCGGCTGGAAATTTAAAAGCAATTGCCCAACGTGGGGCTTTTCCAGTATATCCCAACGTCTTTTGAATTTTTCGCTCATTTATTTTAATAACAATTCCATCAATCCAAAAATTTTGTGTTTCTTTTTTTTCTTTCCATTTTTCCCAATACTTATTTACTTGTTTAATATTTTCGCAATATTGAAAATTAGGATTAACTTTAAAACCAATTTTTTTTAATATTTCTAATTTCTCTTTTTGAGAAAGGGGTAAATTACCATCGCTTGTCCAAACTAAATCATAAATAAAACAATCTAATTTTCTTTCAGCGACAATTTTTGAATCAAATTGCCGAATTGTTCCAGCAGCCGCGTTTCTTGGATTTGCAAATTCTTGTTCCCCTCTCTCTTTTCTTTTTCGATTAAATTCTTGAAAATTTTTTTTACTCATCCAAATTTCACCTTCAACAATTATATCTAAAGGCTCATTTAATTTTAATGGAATACTCTCAATTGTTTTTAAATTTTGAGTCACATCCTCACCCATTAAACCATCTCCCCTTGTCGCACCTGAAACAAAAATTCCATTTTTATAAGTTAATACAACATGTAAACCGTCTATTTTTAATTCACAAAGATAACTTATAAAAGTTATTCCCCCACTTTTTTTTAAAAAATTTTTATTTCTTATTTCCCAATCCAAAATTTCTTGAAAATTAAAAGCGTCATTAAAAGACCATTGTCTAACTTTATGTTTTATTTTTTTAAACTTTTTTAAAGGCTGTCCGCCAATTCGTTGGGTTGGCGAATCTGAAGTAATAAATTCTGGATTTTCTTGTTCTAATTTTTGAAGTTCATTTTTTAAAGAATCCAAAGCCCAATCAGAAATTTTTTGTCGATCCAAAACATGATAAAGATAACGATGATAATTAATTTCTTTTTTTAATTTCTCAATTCTTTGTTTGATTTGTTGTTTAGACATAAAAACATTAAAATACCATTTTAAAAAATTAAAAAATCAAATTAATTTTCATCTGCCAATTGACAGGTTAATTTTTAATTTTTACATTTATTTGCAGTCTCCTTTAATACAAAAACTTAATGCGATGCTTCGATGAACATCTTTATAACTGCCTGTTGATTTAATTGTTAGGGTTGTATCGTCTAATATTTCTGCTCCTTCTCCTGTTATAATTTTTCCAGCGCAATCGTATGGATCTTCTTCTGGTGTCTTACATTTAAATCCAACTTCCCATTTGGCTTCTTCTATCCCAAAATTTCCATTCATACTTCCTTCGGCTGGAATATTTTTAGAATCAACTTTTCTAATTTGATTTAACGCTTTTTCCATTCCTGTTTCTGCGGCAAAATATGCCGGAGCTGACCAAAAAATATTTCTTGAAAATTTTATCCCCTTAAGAACTAAATTATTAATTCCAATAGTAGCTGTTAAAATTCCAGCTAAAACTAAAATCACCAAAAATATCGCCGATCCATTCTGATTATTTATTATTTTATACATAAATTTTAAACTTATTTTTATTTCTCCCAACAATCACCTGAAGTTTTCGGACATCTTTGGCTAACTGTATTTTGCAATCTTAAAGAGGGTTTGATCCCTCTATAATTTCTAGGCTCTAAAACTAAAATTATAGTTATATAAGGTTGATCTATTTTATCAAGATAAAATTCTAATTTTGTGATATTTACTTTTTCTGAAGAAATAATTTGATTATCGCTTTTTGCTAAATAAATTCCAGCTTGATCACACTCATCATTTTTATCTGCTCGACAATAAAGCCCTGTTGAAATTAAAGGATTGTCATTATATCGTGTAAAATTAAGTCGCGTATTATCTGTAGGATTTTCAACTGTTCCAATTGAAAATTTATATCCCATTCTAATATCTTTTATCATTGATTCCATAATATATCGCCCCTCGTCAATTAAAATTTGTTTTGACATCATCTCTTTTTGCGCTCGAAAAATTTGAATAAAAATACTTCCAGCGCTAACTATAATAATAGAAAAAATAGCCACCGCCACAGTAAGCTCAATAAGACTAAACCCCTTAGTAGTTTTTAGCTGATGAGTTTTTTGAAGTTCAACTTTTGCATTTAGAAATTGAACTTTAAAACATTGATTTTTTATTTCTAATTTATAATTCATAATTCTGCATTCTTAATTCTGCATTCTATTGCCAATTATATAAATTATCTTTCAAAATTATTTTATAACTACTCTCTCTTTCAGTCCATTGAACAATTGAAGTTATTTCTAAAATATCTTCTTCGTCGGCATTAATGAAAATCAGTCTTTCAAAAATAGTCAAAGAATCTATTATAATATCATGCGTATAAATTTTATTATCTCTTAAATAAAGTTTTTGAAAATTAATAGTGGTTATTTTGCTTATTGCCCATTTATTATCTTCTGTAAAATTAACTTTATAATATCCTGTCTCATTTATCTCATTATTCCAATCTTTTAACTCTATCCAATTGCTATCTCTTTTATTTCTGATAACTTCAATTCCCTCTTGTGCTAAATTTGTGGCAATTTCTTGATTAATACTCACTTCTCCGCTACGAATGGTTTGTGTAAATAAACTTAATACTGCCAATATTCCCACAGTAATAATGGCTAAAGAAACAACAACTTCTAAAATACTAAATCCCTTAATAGCTTTTAGCTGATAGCTTTCAACTTTTAGATAAATTTTATTATTATTATTCATATTTTAAGTTGTAAACTAAAAATTATAATTATTCCATTTTATCTCATTCAACTTTATCTACTTCAATTCGTCCAGCTGTCGTAACTATAATGGTTTTACAATTAGTTGTTATTATGGTAAAACAAATTTTAATCTCTGCTGTGCCTATACTTGAAACGCCATTAATATATGTAACTGGATCTGGCGGCGCGAAAAATATATCCGCACTATTGCTATCAACTCCATTAATTTTAATGTTATTTATTTTAATATTTTTAGACAAAAAAATTGGATAGGGAGAGACTTTTGTGTCATTGCCACCTTCACCTTCATATTGATGGTTTCCATTTTTTATCCCTTCATCTCCATAAATAAAATACTGTGTTGGATTATTTATATTAAAATAAATTCCATATCCATACGTATCTTTTGGGCCAGCCAAAGATAAATTTTGAGCTTGACGAATATCTTGCGCTGTTTGTTGCGCCGCATATATTAAAACTGTATCGCGTTCCCCTTGTCTATAATTAGCAAACATCAAACTACTCATAATTCCAATAATTGAAATCACAACCATTAATTCAATAATAGAAAAACCTTTAATAGTTTTTAGTTGATATCCTTCGACATTATATTGCTGGAAGCTAATAGTTTGTAAAAAATTTTTTTTATTACTTTTAATTTTTATTTCCATAATTCATTTTTTCTAAAAACTAAAAGCTAGATAACTAGTTATAATTTGTTCTCCAAAAAATAGACTTATTATCGCGCCAATGGTTAAAAAAACCCCAAAAGGAATTTCGCTTTTCCATGTTTTCTTTTTTAAAATAATTAATCCAACTCCAATTATCGCTCCTAAAATATAAGAAAAAAATAAAGCGACTAAAATTTGCGGCCAACCTAAAAATACGCCCATTAAAGCTCCCATTCTAATATCTCCACCGCCAATCCATCGCCCTTTTGAAATTAAAAATTGAGCTAAAAAAATCCCCCCTCCAATTCCAGCAGCTAAAATTAAATTTTGCCAAGTTATTCCTAAAATTAAATTTAATATTAATCCAACTAATATTGCTGGCAAAGTAACTTTATCTAAAATATAACCATATTTTAAATCATAAACAAAAATTATCATCAAAACGGAAACAAAAAATAAATCGCGTAAAGTTAAAATTAAAAATTGAAAGTTTGTGGTAAATATATCGAATCCATTGAAAACTGAAAGCTTGTGATGAACTTGTTGAATCCATTGAAAATTTTGAAA
>JAGUXS010000069.1 GCA_020061725.1 Patescibacteria group bacterium
AAAATGTCAAATTTTATGCGCAAAAAGTGGAAAAATTAAACTACTGGAACATTAAAACAAATTAACATTTAATAAATTTTAAATTTGCCTATTTTACATTTCTCTCAAATTTTTAATGCGATCTTCAATTGGAGGATGAGTGGAAAAAAATTTAGATAAAAAATTTTTCTTTTCTTGAAATGGATTTGAAAAATAAAGATGAGCTGTAGCATGATTGGCTTTTTGCAACGGTTGTTTATATTGTGAAATTTTTTCTAAAGCCTTGGCTAATCCTTCTGGATAACGAGTTAAAAGAGCGCCAGAAGCATCAGCCAAAAACTCTCTTTTTCGAGAAATGGCTAATTGTATAAGTTTGGCGATAAGCGGAGATAGAATGGCTAAAACTATTCCTGCAATAAATAGGATTAAACCTAATTGTCCCTTATTATCTCGTTTGTCTCCATTAAACCAAAAGGAACGCAAGAGCCAATCAGATAAAAGCATAATAATTCCGACTAAAACAACAATAATTGTCATTAATCTAATGTCATAATTTTTAATGTGAGCTAATTCGTGCGCGATTACCCCTTCTAATTCTTCATTTTCTAATTTTTCAACAATCCCAGTGGTCAAAGCGATCGAAGCGTGTTTTGGATCGCGACCGCAAGCAAAAGCGTTTGGACTTAAATCTGGAATAAGATAAATTTTTGGCAATGGCAACCCGGCAGTAATACATAAATTTTCTACCATTCTATAAACGTATGGATTATCACTTTTTTCTATTGGCCTTGCTCCTGCTGTCCATAGGGCGACCTTATCCCCTTGAAAATAACTAAAAAGAGTCATTGCTACAGAAATAGCAATGGCAAAAAATAAAGCTTCATAACCATAACCGCTTATTCTTCCAAAAACCCAACCTAAAATAATAATTATAATTATAAATAAAACCATTATAAAAATAGATTTTCGTTTATTGGAAATAATTTGATTGTACATAAAAAATATTTCAAAATTCAAATGTCAAAACCTTAATAATTTTCAATTTCTAATAAATAAAATAATAGTAAAAATATTAATCAAAATACAAGATAACAATAAAGTTTAAAAAAATTCAAAGAAAAAAAATTTACATTTTAATTTGTCATTTTAATTTTTGATATTTACACTTTACATTAAAAAACGTGAGATTTATAAATACACTTTCTAATATAAAAAACTATAAACAGTTAACGTTGAAATAAATAATATTCTTTTAGCGCTTTTTGCCAAGAACGCATTTGAGGTAATTTTGTATTAAGTAAAATAGAATATTTAGGCCGTTTTGCAGACCTTATAAATTTTGCGCCGCTTATTGGAATTACTTTAATATTAACCCTCATAATCTTAAATAATTCTAATGCGGCCTCATACCAAGTACAAGCCCCATCATTAGTAATATGATATATTCCAAAATCATAATTCTCATCAACTAATTTTTTGGTGGCATTAGCTAAATCTGGAGTATACGTGAAACAACTTACTTCCTCATTCACAACTTCAAGCTCTTTTTTCTCATTGCTTAATTTAAGCATTACATCAAAAAAACTTAGTTTAGTTATTTCGCTTTCTCCTTTGGGGCCAAACAATTTTGATGTTCTGATTAAATACCATTTTAATCCTTTGTTGTTAAATTCTAATATTTTTTTTTCGCCATAAAATTTAGTTTTACCATAATGGCTTATTGGTTTTGGTTGGTCGGTTTCTTTATATCCATCTTTTTTTTCACCATTAAAAATATAATCAGTTGAATAATGTATTAAAATAGCCCCAATTCTTAAGCTAGCTTCGGCTAAAAATTTCGGACCGTCAATATTAATTTTTTTTGCTAATTCATATTCCTCTTCACTATCCTCACATTTATCAACAGCATTATAAGCAGCGGCATTAATAATTAGATCAGGCTTAACATTATCAATTTTTTTTAAAATTAATTCTCTGTCGGTTATATCAATCTCATCTCTATCCCAACCTATTATTTCATTGTTATTAACAAAAACTTTCATTAATTGAACGCCTAAATTTCCCTTAGCGCCAATAATTAATATTTTCATATAAATCTTACTCTTACGAGGTTTAGCCTCATAAAATTTAAAATTTAATTTTTTCAGCTAAATCATTTACTATGGGCAACTTAAAATATTCTCCAGATAAAGCGCGAAAAAATCCAATGATTATCCCAACAAGAATTCCTAAATTTAAAAACCAGCCACAAAATGGAATAAGCATAAAAACAAAAGAAGCGACGCAAAGAACTAAACCTTGTTTCGCGTGAAATTTACAAAATTTACTCTCTTTTTTTAGAATTAAAACAAAAATACTCAAAATCCAAAGATAACTTAAAGCCGCGGTTGCTTTATTTTCTTCTATGTCTTTTTTATCATCTTCTGATATTATCTTTTCTTCAGTCATATTCTCACCCCCCTTCATAATTAATTTTTAGCTTTTTAGCTTTTATAAAATTAAAATTTTATATTTACTATAATTTAAAATTAAAAAATTATTTTATTAAAAATTGCTTTTTTCACTTCTTTAATACTCAAACTCCCATCTATTTTAATTAAAATTTCCATATTTTGATATCTTTTTAACAAAGGTTTGGTTTCTTGATAATAAATTTGAAGCCTTTTTTTTATTGCTTCTGGATTTTCATCCTCTCTAATAAAAAGTTTTTTGCCGCATTTATCGCAAATTCCATTTTTTTTAGAAGGATTAAATTTTAAATGATAGACAGCCCCGCAAATACAATTTTGACGACCAATAAATCTATTTAACAAACATTTTTTATCTAATAAAACAATTTCAATTACCAAATCTATTTTTGTTATTTTATCCAAAAATTGAGCTTGAATTAAATTTCTTGGATAACCGTCTAAAATAAATCCTTTTTTACAATCTATTTTTTTTAAACGTTTTTTTATTATTTCATTAGTTAAATTATTTGGCGCCAATTTTCCTTTATTTAAATATTCTGCAACAATTTTTCCTAATTTAGTTTTCTTTGCAATTTCCTGACGATAAATAACCCCGGGACATATTACCGGGATATTAAATTTTTTAGCAAGAAATTTCGCTTGAGTCCCCTTACCAGACCCTTGCGGTCCCAAAAAAATTATTTTCATAATTATAATCCAGACATTTTTTTAATTTTTTTCATTATTTCTTCTGCTTCGCCTTTTTCATATTTCTCCTGTGGCCAAAGAGATAATCCATCTTCTTTCATTCTTGGAATTATATGAAAATGAATATGAGAAATAACTTGTCCGGCAACGGGATTATTATTTATATTAACATTGTACCCCTTTACTTTTAATCCTTTTATTATCGCTTTGCCAATTTTTTTAACAACTTTAATCATTTTACACAATTCTTCTTCTGGAATGTCCTCTAAATTCATAAAATGTTTTTTAGAAATTACTAAAGTGTGCCCATGATTTACCGGGGCAATGTCTAAAATCGCCAAGATATTACTATCTTCATAAATTTTATAACACGGTATTTCTTTTTTTATAATTTTACAAAAAATACAAGACATAAAAAAACATTAAAACAATTTTGAAATTAAAAATTAAATTCTAAATTTTAAATTACAAAAAATCTAAAATCTAAAATTTCTATTTTTAATAAACTAAAAATTAATCAATTTTATACGGTGATTCTAAATTTATCTCCCATCTAATTTCATCTGGTTCTTCTATTTTTTTTTCACCACGATATAATTTATCAGGTAAATTTATTGAATAAGCCGGAATTTTACTAACACATTTATATCCATGAACCACTCCAGGGGGAACAATAACTAAAGTCGGATTATTTTCTCCAACTTCAATTTTCATATACTTGCCATTAGTTTGACTATCTTTTCGCCTATCCCATAAATATAATTCGAAATCGCCCGGTCCGACAAAAATAAAATAATCCGATTGATAAATATGTTCATGTGGACCTCTAATTATTCCAGGTTTTGTTACGCTAAAATAAGCCATAACTGGTTTATAATTTATTTCATCGCTACGATAAATTTCAGCCAACCACCCTCTTTCATCTTCGTATTTATTTATTTTTTTTATAACCACATTGTTTATCATATAAATATGATAACATTAAATATTTTTATTCACAATTAAATCTTTTTTTCTCTTACTTTTTTTCCGAATAAAAGCGTCATTATTAAACAAAATAAACCTAAATATAAAAACACATTGGGATTTAAATAAAGAGTTACAAATCCTTTTTTTAAATCTTCTAAAAAAATTAAAATAAAAAATCCAATTAAAAAAATTAAACTCAATTCTTTAAATAGTTCTTTTATCGCTAAATAAATTATTTTTTTAGTCCAAGTTTCCATGAATTAAATTAACTTAATTAGATAAATTTATTAATTCCGACTTTCACTATAAAAAATTATACTTTTCACTTAAAATAACACAAAATTATTTTAGGAAAGTCGCTTGTTATAACAAACTTTTTTTGCTAAGATTAACCTAAAATTTAATATTTTTTAAAATTAGTGAAAATAGAAATTAATTCATCATTGTGGTTATTTATTATTATTCTTTTAAATACTTTCTTCCCTTTAATCTCTTTGGCAAGTATTCTTGCTCTTCTTTATAATCAAAATCAGGACTGTATTTATAATCTTTGCCATAATTTAAGTCTTTCATTAATTTAGTTGAAGCGTTTCTTATATGCAAAGGCACGGGCAAATTGCCATATTGCTCAACATCTTTTTTTGCTTTTTCATAAGCGATATAAAGCTCGTTTGATTTTTTGCATTTAGATAGATAAACAACCGCTTGGGCTAAAATAACATTACATTCTGGCATACCAATAAAATGGCAAGCATTATAAATAGCCACTGTCTGTTCTAATGCTTTTGAATTTGTCAATCCAACATCCTCGCTAGCAAATCGCACTAATCTGCGAGCGACATATAAAGGATCCTCGCCTGCTTCAAGCATTCTTGCCAACCAATATAATGCGGCATTAACATCAGAACCGCGCATTGATTTATGTAAAGCGGAAATAATATTATAATGCTCGTCCCCATCTTTATCATAAAATAAATACGATTTTTGGAACGCCTCTTTAATAATTTTAAAACTAATTTCTTGATTAAGTGAACTTGCGTATTCTAAAACATTTAAAGCGGTTCTTGCGTCGCCATTTGACATTTGAACGATTTTTTTTAAAATATCTTCGCTAATTTTTAAATTCAATTTCCCCAATCCTTTATTTTTATCTTTTATAGCTTTGTTTAAAATTTCAATAAGATTTTTTTCGCTTAATTGTTTTAAAATAAAAACTCGACATCTTGAAAGCAATGCCGAGCGAACTTCAAAACTTGGATTTTCAGTTGTTGCGCCAATTAAAGTAATAATCCCTTTTTCAACATAAGGTAAAAGTCCGTCCTGTTGAGTTTTATTCCATCGATGAATTTCATCAATAAACAAAATAGTTCTTTTATTTTGTAATACATTTTCTCGCGCTTTTTTAATAATTTCTCTTAAATCTTTTACTCCAGACGAAACAGCGCTTATCTGAACAAAATTTGATTTTGTTTGCTTGGCAACAATATTCGCCAAAGTGGTTTTGCCGCTACCTGGCGGTCCCCAAAAAATTATTGAAGGCAATTTATCTTCTTTTATTGCCTGATTTAACATTTTATCTTTACCTAAAATTTCATCCTGCCCTAAAAAATCTTCCAATATTTCCGGTCTCATTCTATCAGCCAATGGCGCTTGATTCTTTTGCATAAAAATATTTTTAATTAGCGATATTTATATGTTGGTAATAACACTAATTTCCCCTTTGATAATTGATAAATATTATTTAGGCGTTTATTTCTTTTATTTTTTCCTCTTTTGTTTTTTCTTCTTTCATTTCCGCTTCTCCTTCTTTCACTTCTTCTTCAACAACCTTTACTTCTTCTCTCTTTGGCGGAGCGATGACGGCTATTACTTCGTCTAATTTATCTAAAATTTCAATATTTGAAGGAATTTTAAGATCTTTAAGATAAATAACGTCTTCAAAACTATTGAGACGCGAAATATCAACATCTATTTCAGAAATTAAATCTTCGGGCAAACATTTAACTTCAACAAAATTTACATTTTTTACCAAACTTCCGTTTAATTCTTTTATAGCTTTAGCCTCTCCAATAAAATTCAATTTTATTGAATGAGTAATTTTTTCTCCTTTTTTAATTTGATAAAAATCAATGTGTATAATTTGATCTTTATCCGGATCTTTTTGAATATTTTGAATTAAAACTTTTATTGGTTTTTGATTGTCAATTATTAAATCTAAAAGATTGTCAGCGCCAGCTTGTTTATAAAATTTTTGAAAAAAAATTTTATTAACTTCAATATTTTTATTTTCTTTGCCATGGCCGTAAACACAAGCAGGCAAAATTCCCTTTTTCCTTAAACTTCTGGTTTTTTTGCCTAATAAAATTCTTGATTTTGTTTTTAAAACTAACATATAAATTAAATTTATAAATTCTTAAATCTAAAATTTAAAATTTCTAATTTTTTAAAATTTGTTTTTCTTCTAAAAATTGATGAATTAAAATAACATCGTCGCTACTAATAGCGGGATAGTTTTTAAATTTTAAAACGTCTTCAGCGGTTAAATCAGTCACTAAGCCAATTGAATTAATCCCCATTCCATCAGAAGTGACCAAAGAAACAATTGAACTATTGCATTTTTTACATTTTAGATAGATTAAATGATTTCTATCTTTTTCTTCTAAAATCTTAGCCTCTATAAGTTTATGATGTTCATTGCAAATTGGACAAAAAGAAATTATTTTTAATCCATCTAAAGGCAATTGATTTAAAAAATTAGACATAGAATAAATAAAATAGAATAAATAAAATTTATCAAAAAATAAATTTTACTAACTTTTAGTTTCATTAATTTTCAATGATAAAATTTTCAAATTTTTAAAATGCTTTGGATTGTTCACCTTTTCTCTGATCATTTTTTATTATTTCTTCGATTATTTTTTTGATTATTTCTTCATTCTCAAAATAATCAACTTCATCTTTTATATTCTGTTCATGTATTTTATTTCTTATTTGTTCTATAACTTCCTGCTTAGCATAATTTCCAGAATAGAAATCTAAACCTCCATATAAATCTTCTAAAAGTTTTTTAATTAAATCTTCTTGTCTCTTAATAATTATGTTTTCTCTTTCTTCTTCAGTCCCCATTTTTGTTGGTTCTCCTTCTATTGGTTTTGGTTCTTCTTTTACTTCTTCTACTAGTTTTGATTGTTGTTTAAAAAGATTTAAAAATCCATTTCTTATTTCGCGTATATTTATTTCTCACATATAATTATAATTAAAAAATAAAAATGTAAAGATTAAATATTATAAATAAAAATTAAAAAATTCTTCTTTTGACAATCCAGTATCATTAATAATGCCATATAATAAAGGTATTTTAATGGTTTTGCCTGAATGTTTTGGAACAACTGTTCTTCTTTTTGTTAAATAATTTTTTAAAATAATATGGCTTCCTTTTTGACGTTCAATTTCAAATCCAGCTTTTTTTAAAATTTTTAAAACTTTTCTTGAATCTAAACTTAGTAATTTCATAAAATTAACAATTTGCTCTAACAGGAATTTTTACATTAATGATGCTCATAAATTCATGTTTTGGCAAAAAAACTTCTTTTTTTTCTTCTAATAAACATTCAAGATAAAGCTCAATGGCTTCTTTAATATTTTTTTCTGTTTCTTCTAAAGTTTCTCCTTGAGTATGGCATCCTTGTAAAATTGGCACATAGGCCACATATCCGCCTTCATTTGCCCTTTCATAAACCACAATAAAATTTATATTTTTATTTAATTGTTTCATAAAAATTCAAAATTATTTTAACATTTTAATGTTATCAAATTCTATTTTTTTGTCAAATTTAATAGGACATATAACATAAACACATAACGTTAATTTTTAATTAAACTCCACGGCATTTTGCTAATTTGTTAAACAATTCAAACGCTGTTTTATATTCTTCTAATTTAGAATTACTCCGTATAATTCATCTTTTGGAAATTTTTTGATTATTTTATAAACCCAATTAACATACTGGCGCATTATTAATTTTATTAAATCTTTGCTAATTTTAAAAATATTAAATTTTAGCTAATATTAGCTAAAGAAATTCACTACAACAAACGCTCTTCTTAAAATGATTTTGTGTTAATTTTAGTTGAATAGTATAATTTTTAGCGAGAATTAAATTTTAATTCATCATAAAATACATCATTGCGCATGTTTTATGCGCGCGTTCCACGTGTTTCATATTATGCGTTATATATTTCTAGGTTTATATATTGATGTTATAATTACACCGGCAATTATACGCTCAATCAACAAATTAACAAGCCAATAAACTATAACTAATTCTGTAATATTTACCCAAAGATAAAGACTAAACATTCCCGGCAATATTCCAATTAGCCAAACTAAAAATCCATACCAAATCCCTTTTCCTATTTTTTCTCCCGGAATGCCATGATAAATCAAAGCGAAAACCCAAGTAAATAAAAAATTCAAAATAAAAATTCCTCCATAATATATTCCATTAAATGCTGGATCTTGAAAATTAATATCTTTCCAAACTTCTATTGGCTCTAAAAAATAAACCCAATTAAAAAGCCATCCACAAGTTAACATTCCCCAAATAGCGCTTACCACAGTAACAACTAACCCGGCTAATAACACTTTTCTAAGGCTAATCTTATCATCTTTAAGCAAACTCCATCCTTTTGGAACTTTTGTTTCTTCAGGTATTAAATTTTCCTCTGGCTGTGTTTCTTCTGTAATATTTTTTGTTTCTTCGGTCATATTTTCACCTCCCTTCAAAATAGTTATAAGCTAGTTAAAAATCCCACTTTTTCTTTAACTTTTTTCATTGTTTCTCTGGCAATTTTTTGAGCTTTGTTAGCTCCGTCTTGTAAAATTTCATACACTTCTTTATCTTTTATTTTATAAAACCTCTCTTGAAGCGGCCCTAAAAACTCTAAAACAATTTTTGTTAATTCTTTTTTAAAATCCGCGTAATTTGAATTTTTAAATTTTTCTTCCGCTTCTTTTTTAGATTGAAAAGATAAAATTTGATAGATAGTTAAAAGATTAAAAATAGCTGGCTTGTCTTTTGAAAATTTTATTTCCGCGCCAGAATCAGTTACCGCCTTACTAATTTTTTTTCTAATTTCTTCCGACGCATCAAGCAACCCTAAATAATTTAGGGGAGATTTTGCCGATTTGCTCATTTTTCTTAATGGATTATCAAGCCCCATAATTCGACACCCCTCTTCTTTAATTAAGGCTTTGGGAATAATAAAAGTTTCACTAAATAATTTATTAAATTTTTTAGCTAAATCGGCTGTAAATTCTATGTGCTGTTTTTGATCTTCTCCAACCGGAACAATTTCTGTTTGATAAAGTAAAATATCGGCCGCTTGTAAAACTGGATAAGAAAAAAGCCCAAGATTAATATTTTTTTTATGTTGTTCCGACTTTTCTTTAAATTGAGTCATTCGCTTAAGTTCTGAAATTGTTGCTAACGTTCCCAAAATCCAAGCTAATTCTGTGTGCTCATTTATATGAGATTGAATGAAAATAATAACTTTTTTAGGATCAATACCCGCGGCTAAATAAATTTTAGCGATTTCCAAACTTTTTTGCCGCAAAATTTCCGGATCTTGTTTAACAGTAATGGCATGATAATTAGCAATAGAAAAAATACATTGATATTGATTTTGTAAATCTAACCAATTTTTAATTGCTCCGATATAATTTCCAATATGTAAATTCCCCGACGGTAAAATAGCGCTAAAAACTCGCATAAATTAAATTGTGGCTTTTTAAATTTTAACTTTTTAAAAAATTAATCATTTTCTGACGTAGGATGTTTAAATGTTAAAACCCAATTAGGAATAATTTTCCATTTATTCTGTTTTTTTAAACGCTCTAATTCTTTTCTTACTTGAGGATAATTTTTAAAATTTTCGCCAAAAGGATCTATAATTCCTTTTTTAATTTTCCATAAATTATTATTATCAACGTCCTCTTGTGAAACATTATTTTGAGAAATAAAATATCTAATTAATTTTGCATGATCAGTGCTTCCTTCTAAATAATATTTTTCCTTATTTTTTTCTATAATTACAAAACATCTTACAACCCGTTGAAATTGTGGTCCTTTTGGAATAGGCAAAATAATATGGTTTTTTTCAGGAATATTATTATATTTTTCTAAAATTTCTTTTCGTGTCAATTCAACAGCTTCTTTGTTTACTTCTATAGCACTTTTTTCATGAATTTCCATGTGAATTGGGGATAAGGGTCCTGCTGTTTTTTTTAAATTTGGGGTTTCTATTTTTGTAATAGATTCTGTTTTCATAATAGAATAAATATTCTTTACTTAGAATATTTATTTTTTAAATTTTTAAATTTAATTCTAAAAATTGTAATAAATTTTCTAATTTTACCAACCTCACTTTTTCCTCGTCGCGTTTTTTTATTTCAACACAATTTTGCTCCAAGGTTTTTTTGCTTACCACAACACGCAAAGGAATCCCGATTAAATCCGCGTCAGCAAATTTCTCGCCAGGCCTTATATCCTCTCTGTCATCATATAATACTTCAATGCCATTTTTTTGTAAACTATTATAAATTTTTTCTGCTTCTTTTTTAATTCTTAATTTATCATCTTTAATTTCTAATCCTATTAAATAAATTGCGAACGGAGCGACTGATTCTGGCCAAATAATTCCTTTTACGTCGTGAAATTTTTCCACAATTGTCGCCATGGTTCGGCCAATGCCTATCCCATAACATCCCATATAAAAAGGCTTTTCTTTTCCATCGCTATCAACAAAAGTCGCCCCTTTCATTAAATTTGAATAATGATAACCAAGTTGAAAAATATTTCCAACTTCAATTCCGCGCTTTTCAATTAATTTTCCCATACCGTTTTTGGCATCATAACCAACTTTAGCTAAAGCAATATCGCCTTCAATGTCGGGATTATAATCGCGATCAATGTTAACATTTATTAAATCTATATTTTTTTTATTGCTTCCGCCATAAGCGTTTGCGATTGTTCGCAATGAATCGTCAGCGACAATAATTAATTTAGTTTGTTCGTTAAGTTCATTTTTAATATTCACTGGCGAAATAAATCCTGGTTCAGATTTTATTTTTTTTCTAATTTCTTCGTCAGTGGCATGTCTTAAATTAACAGCTTTTATTAAATGCAGTAATTTCGTTTCATTTACATCAAGATCACCTCTGATAATTGCTAAAATAAATCTATTTTCATTATCAATAAAAAGCACGTCTTTAATTTGTTGCCAAAGAGGCAGATTGTGAAAATTAACTCCGTCTTCCATTGTTACCCCTCGCTTCGCTTGAACTTCCGTAAGCGGTTTTTGTTCTTCGTTTTTATTTTTTATTTCTTTTTCAAAAACAGCGACATCTTCATGACTGGCATAATTTCCATTTTTAGTAATAAAATATTTACTCTCGCCAATTTCTGATTCAACAATAAATTCATGACAATATTCTCCTCCAATATAACCATTATCAGATTCAACAATTTCGGTTTTTAGTCCTAATCTATTAAAAATTTTGAAATACACTTTTTTCATTTTTTCATATTCAATTTTAAAATCTTTCTCGTCTTTATGAAAAGAATATCCATCCTTCATAATAAATTCGCGAACTCGAAGTAATCCGCTCCTTGCTCTTAATTCATCTCTAAATTTTGGAGAAAATTGATAAAGACGAAATGGTAAATCGCGATAACTTGATTTAAATTGACGAACTAAATCAACAAACATTTCTTCGGCTGTTCCTCCCAAAGCAAATTCAATTCCTCGACGATCTTTTATTTTCATTAATTCAAACCCGGTTGTATTTGTTCTGTTGGTTTCTTTCCATAATTCCAAAGGATGCAAAACTGGCGTTATCATTTCTTGATAATTAACAGCATCCATTTCTTTCTTAATAAAAGCAATTATTTTTTGTTGAACGCGATGACCAATTGGCAAAAAATAATAACGACCGGCAACAGATTCAAAAATAAATCCCCCCTGTTTAAGAAGTTTTGCTGAAACGCTTTTGTCATCGCTTGATGTTGTTTTTGAAGTTTTTAAAAAATAATTTGAGAATCTCATAAAATTAGTTTGTAGCTTGTGACTTATAAAAATTATAATTCTGCATTCTTAATTATTAATTCTGCATTCTGCATTCATAATGCATTCATTTTATTTTACCATTTTTTTAAAAAAACAAAAGTTTATTTTTCATTTTAAATTCTTCAGTTAATTCAAAACCAAACCCTCATTAAATAAATTATACTTTTCAATTGAACTTAACGCAAAATTATTTTAAGGTGGCATTTGTTGCAGTAAATTTTTTTGGCTAATATTAACTAAAATTTAATATTTTTTAAAAATTAAAAGGGGGGATCAGAGTTAAAAAAATGTCTAACATTTTATACTCCCCCTGCAAAAAATGCCTATTAAAATTCATATTTGCAAAAGTTTTATAGATAAGATACAATAATTCAATTAAAGATTAAAATTTTCAAATTCTAATTTTTAACTTTAAACTGTAACTTTACATTTTGCGCTTTTAACTTTACACTTTTTATGTCTTCTATTTATCAAAAATACAGACCGCAAACTTTTGAAGAATTAGTTGATCAAGATCATATTAAAATCACTTTGGAAAATGAAATCAAAACCGATCAAATTAGCCACGCTTATTTATTTTCCGGACCGAGAGGGGTTGGAAAAACCACTTGCGCCCGTCTTTTAGCTAAAATAGTCAATTGCCAAAATAAAAAAAAAGGAGACGCCAAGCCTTGCAATAAATGCGCGGCTTGCAAAGAAATTAGTAAGGGGAAATCTTTAGATGTTATGGAAATTGACGCCGCCTCACAAACTGGGGTAGATAATGTTAGAGAAAATATTATTGAAAATTCCCGTTTTGTTCCCCATTATTCTAAATACAAAATTTTTATCATTGACGAAGCGCACATGCTTTCAATTTCCGCTTTTAATGCCCTTTTAAAAATTTTAGAAGAACCCCCGGCTCATATTATTTTTATTTTAGCCACGACAGAAATTCATAAAATTCCAGAAACAATTATTTCCCGTTGCCAACAATTTAATTTTAAAAAAATTAATTTTTTAGAAATTGAAAAAAGATTAAATAAAATTTGCCATTGCGAGAAAATAAAAGTTGATCCTCAAATTTTAAAAAATATCGCTCATCAAAGCCAAGGATATCTTCGAGACGCCGAAAGCCTTCTTGGCCAAATTTTAGTTTTAGGAGAAAAAAAAATAAGCCTTAAATTAGCCGAACTCATTCTCCCCTTTTCTAATTTTAATTTAATTTTAGAATTGTTAGATTATCTTTTTAAAAAAAATAAAAAATCCGCGTTGATTTTAATTAATAATTTAGTTGAAAAAGGAATTGATCTAAAATATTTTATCAACGATTGCATTGAAATTGCGCGAAAAATTTTATTAATAAAAATAGATGTTAGCCTAAATGAATTTTCGCAAGAAATGGATAAAAAAATCGAAAAAAAATTTTTAGAATTAGCAAAAGAAATAAAAACGGAAAAATTATCTCAAATAATTGAAATTTTCATTAAAGCGCAAAAAGAATTGGGAGAAACAGATATTGTTCAATTACCATTAGAAATAGCTGTTTTAAAAATTATCGGAAACACAAAAACGATAGAAAAATCTCAATTCTCAACCCCTCCGGCAAATCTACTAGACGCAGACGCAGATAAATTATCTACGTCAGCGTCAAATGTTAAATTTAATCCACCAACCACAAATTACCAATTGACATTGGAAGAAATTAAAGAAAAATGGGCGGAAATTTTAGAAGAAATTAAAAAATACAATCATTCTATTTTTACTTTTTTAAGAACGGCTAAATTAATTTCTTTAGGAAAAAATGTATTTACCATTGGATTCAAGCATAAATTTTATCAAGAAAGAATTAATGATAGAAAAAATAAAGAAATTATTGAAAATGTTTTAGAAAATATTTTAAAACAAAAAATTATTCTTAAAATAGAAATCATTTCCGAAGAAAAAAATTCTTCTAAAGAAATTGAAGAAACATTTTTAAGCGATATTTTGAATGTGTTTAACCCGGATCCTCGCTAATATTTTAAATATTAAATTTTAGGCTAATCTTAATCAAAGAAATTTATTGCAACAAACGCCCCCCCTAAAATTATTTTGCGTTAATTTTAGCTAAAAATATAATTTCCAATGAAAACCGAATTTAAAGAACAATCACGGGCCAACCTAACTGATAACTATTAACTTTTAGTTAATTTTCACTTCTAAAAGCTAAAAACTAATTTAATCGGGGATCGTCTAATGGTAGGACACAAGGTTCTGGTCCTTGGTATCGGGGTTCGAATCCCTGTCCCCGAGCCAGTAAGGAAAAGTCAACGATTTGTGGGTCGCTTCGCTTCGCTCGGCGACCAAATTGAACGGAGTTTTGGCTGAAAAAATCAATTGGCGGTTTTG
>JAGUXS010000095.1 GCA_020061725.1 Patescibacteria group bacterium
CGACCGAGAAAAACACTTGGTTATCAAACACCTTACCAGGTCTTTAATCAATTAATTAATTCTTAACGCTGTTGCGTTAGAAACTTGAATCCAAGTTATTTGTTTTATTGTTTTTATGCAAAAATACATTTATTGGTTTAAAGAAATTGGGATTAAAGATATTCCTTTAGTTGGAGGGAAAAATGCGTCTTTGGGAGAGATGTATAATCGCTTTACTAAATTTAGAATTCAGAATTCAAAATTTAAAATTAATGTGCCAAATGGTTTTGCAATTTCAGCGAAAGCTTATTTTTATATTTTAGAAAGCGCTGGAATTAAAAATGAGATAAAAAAAATCCTTTCTGATTTAGATACTAGCGATATGCAAAATTTGGCTGAAAAAGGACATCAAGTTCGCGAGGCTATTTTAAAAGCAAAATTTCCAGAAGATTTAGAAAAAGAAATTATTTCAGCCTATCAAAAATTATCCACCAACTATCAATTATCATCTACTAACTATCAATTAGTAGATGTCGCGGTGCGAAGTTCGGCTACCGCAGAAGATCTTCCTGATGCGTCTTTTGCTGGACAGCAAGAATCTTATTTAAATATTAAAGGAGAATACGCTTTAATTGAAGCGTGTAAAAAATGTTTTGCTTCTCTTTTTACCAATCGGGCTATTTCTTATCGACAAGATAAAGGGTTTGATCATTTTTCTATTGGCTTATCAATTGTTGTTCAAAAAATGGTTCGTTCGGATAAAGCTTGTTCTGGCGTCGCATTTTCCATTGACACAGAATCTGGATTTCAAAATGCGATTTTAATCAATGGTTCTTGGGGATTGGGAGAAAATATTGTTAAAGGCGTGGTTAATCCTGATGAATTTTTTGTTTTTAAACCAACTTTAGAAAAATTTAGACCGATTTTAAATAAAAAACTTGGAACAAAAGAGATAAAAATGATTTACAGTCAAGAGGGAAATAAACCAACTAAAAATGTAGAAATTAGCGAACAAGAAAAAAATAAATTTGTTTTGAATGATGATGAAATTTTACAATTAGCTCAATGGGTAAAAATTATTGAAAAATATTATAAAAAACCAATGGATATTGAATGGGCAAAAGATGGAATAGATAATCAATTATATATTGTTCAGGCTCGTCCAGAAACAGTTCAATCTCAAAAAAATGTTAATGTTATTGAAACCTATAAATTGCAGGGCGATTCTCATAAACTTTTATGTTCTGGCGCGGCGGTTGGGTCAAAAATTGGCCAAGGAAAAACTAATGTTATTAAAGATGTTCATGAAATTGAAAAATTTAAAAAAGGAGAGGTTTTAGTCACTGAAATAACCGATCCGGATTGGGAGCCAATCATGAAAATCGCTTCAGCCATTGTTACTAATCGCGGAGGACGTTGTTGTCATGCGGCAATTGTCAGTCGCGAATTGAGGATTCCTTGCATAGTTGGAACAAAAAACGCAACGCAAATTTTAAAAAATGGAGAATTAATAACTGTTTCTTGCGCTGAAGGAGAAATTGGAAAAGTTTATCAAGGAAATATTCCATTTGAAATTAAAAAAATTAATATTCAAAAATTTAAAAAACCAAAAACAAAAATAATGATGAATATTGGCGAACCAAATCAAGCTTTTTCTTTAAGTTTTATTCCTAATGATGGGGTTGGTTTGGCGCGAGAAGAATTTATTATTAATAATTTTATTAAAATACATCCAAAAATATTGTTAGCAATTGATAAGCAACAATTTATTATTAATAATAAAAAAATTAATGAAAAAATTTTAAAAACAATAGAAAATATTACTCAAGGATATAAAAATAAATCGCAGTTTTTTGTTGATAAATTAGCGGAAGGAATTAGTATGATAGCTGCCGCTTTTTATCCAAAAGATGTTATTGTTCGTTTGTCTGATTTTAAGTCAAATGAATATAGCAATTTAATTGGCGGAGAATATTTTGAGCCAAAAGAATCAAATCCAATGATTGGTTGGCGGGGGGCATCTCGTTATTACAGCGAAGAATATAAAGAGGCTTTTGAGTTAGAATGCCAAGCAATAAAAAAAGTTCGTGAGGAAATGGGTTTAACAAATATGATTGTTATGATTCCATTTTGTCGAACGCTCGAAGAAGCAAAAAAAGTTTTTTTAGAAATGAAAAAAAATAAATTAATTGTTGACGCGTATAAATCAAAAAGAAATCAGTTAAAAATATATATGATGGTTGAAATTCCTTCAAATGTTATTTTAGCCAAAGAATTTGCAAAAATTTTTGATGGATTTTCTATTGGCAGCAATGATTTGACCCAGCTTGTTTTAGGAATTGATCGCGATTCAGAATTAGTTAGTCATATTTATGATGAAAGAAATGAAGCAATAAAAATTTTAATTAGAGATGTGATAAAAATAGCTCGACAAAATAAAGTAAAAATAGGATTTTGTGGTCAAGCCCCTTCTGATTTTCCAGAATTTGCAAAATTTCTTGTTAAATGCGGGATTGACAGTATTTCTTTGAATCCAGACACAGTGATAAAAACTACTTTGCAAATTTCAAAAAAACATTAAGATAATGATAAGCAACATTAATATTTAAATCCGACCTTATCGGAAAATTATATTTTTAAATTAAAATTAACATAAAATTATTTAAAATGGTGTTTGTTGTAGCGAGTTTTAGCTAAGATTAACTAGAATTTAATGTTTTTAGTGAAAGTTGAATTAAACGAAATAAATTTTTTTAAAATAAAAACATTCAAATTAATTTGAATGTTTTTATTTTAAATACTAAAAAATATTCCAATTATTTTAAAGCGTCTTTTAAAGTTTTACCTGCTTTAAATTTAGGAACTGTTGTTGCTGGAATTTTAATTTTTTGACTAGGTTGTTGTGGATTAACCCCTATTCTCGCGGCTCTTTTTTTAGCTGAAAAACTTCC
>JAGUXS010000002.1 GCA_020061725.1 Patescibacteria group bacterium
ATGAACATAAGATTAAAATCTTTGAACTATAAAACACCATTTCAATATTTAAAAGAGGAAAAGGATATTATCATACAACGTATCGTTATCTAACACTTATATTATTAAATTAATAATATTTTATGTCTATTATAATTATAAAAACAGGCGGGAAACAATATAAAATTAAAGAAGGTGATATTTTAAAGATTGAAAAAATTGAGGGGGAAATAGGGGATAAAATTGAATTTAACGAAATTCTTTTAATTTCCGATGAAAAAGGAGAGGATGTTAAAATTGGACAGCCTTATTTAGAGGGGAAAAAAATAAAAGCTGAAATTTTAGAACAAGGCAAAGGTAAAAAAATAGTTATCCTTAAATATAAAGCTAAAACACGATATAGAAAAAAAACCGGTCACAGACAATTATACACAAAAGTAAAAATAGGAGAAATAATAAAATAGATTTTTGATTTATTTTATAAATTTTGTCTATTCTTTAAGGCGTTGGTCAAAGTAATTTCATCGGCGTATTCTAATTCCGAACCCATTGGCAACCCGCGAGCTAAGCGGGTTATTTTTATTTTAGAAGGTTTAAAAATTTTAGTTAAATATAAAATAGTCGTTTCGCCTTCAATGTCCGGATTAAAAGCAAGAATTATTTCTTTGACTGGGGTTGAAGATTGTGAGTTGCGAATTCGTTGAATTAATTCTTTAATTTTAAGTCTTTCCGGTCCGATTTCTTTAATAGTATTAATAACTCCATTAAGAATATGATAAAGTCCATGATACTCATTAGTTTTTTCAATTGTTAATAAATCTTGCGGTTCGGCAATTACACAAAGAATTGATTTATCTCGTTGTGAATCTGCGCAAATAGAACAAAAATTAAAACCATCCTTATTAAAATTATTTATTTCTGTAAAATTAAAACAAAGAGAACATTTAATTATTTTTTTTTCAAGTTCTTCAAAAGCCAAATTAAATTCTTTTAATTTTCCTTTTGGTTGTTTAAGCAAATAAAAAACAAACTTCTCGGCCGTTTTTATTCCAATGCCAGGAAGTTTATTAAATTGATTAATTAAATTTTGAATAGAGGAAGGGAAGAACATAAAAATAATTTAAAAAGCAACCAGTAATAAAATAAAATTATAGAAAATAAAATTTAATAATAAATTCTAAATTCCGTGGTTATTGGTTACTTTTTTATTCTTCTTGTATTGTTTTTTCTAAATTTCGGAAGCTTACTTTTTTTTCATCAAAGAAAAGTTCAATTTTACCAGTCGGTCCATTTCTATGTTTGGCAATATAAATATCCGCAATATTTTTTTTATGACCATCTTGTTTATAAATATCTTCTCGATAAATAAACATAACAACATCGGCGTCTTGTTCAATTGTTCCGGATTCTCGAAGGTCGGATAATTTTGGAATTGGCGGAGTTCTTGATTCTACGGCTCGAGAGAGTTGAGATAGAGCTAAAACTGGAATATTTAATTCGCGAGCGATTCCTTTTAAAGATCGAGTAATTTCCGCGATTTCTTGAACCCTATTTTCATTTTTTCTGCTTTCCATTAATTGAAGATAATCAATAATTATCAAACCTAATCTGTGTTCTGCTTGCAAGCGACGGCATTTTGTTCTTATTTCCATAATATTAATGATTGCCGAATCATCAATAAAAATTGGGGCTTCGGATAGGACAGCCATCGCGTGTCCAATTTTTGGAAAATCATCATCGTCTTCTTTTTCAGAAAGTCTCCCTGTGCGCATTTTCCAAAGATCCACATTTGCTTGGGAACAAATTAAACGATCAACTAATTGATCTTGAGACATTTCCAAGCTAAAAATACCAATTGGAATTTTTGTTATTCGAGCGGCATTAAGGGCAATATCTAAAGCTAAGGCTGTTTTTCCCATACTTGGACGAGCGGCTAAAATAATTAAATCTGATTTTTGAAGTCCAGCTAAAATATTATCTAAATCAAAAAATCCTGTTGGCAATCCTCTGAGTTTCCCTTTTTGTTTATGAAGTTCATCAATGCGATCAAAGGCTTCGGTAAGAATATTTTGAATTGGAATAAAATTTTGTTTTAAATATTTTTGTGAAACTCCAAACAATAAACTCTCGGCTTTATCTAAAAGTTGCGATATATCTTCCACTTCTTCTTGATGTCCTAATTCAGAAATTTCAGTCGCTGCGTTAATTAATTTTCTTAAAGTGGCTTTTTTTTGCACAATTTTAGCATAAGTAATAATATGAGCCGAAGTTGGGGTTAATCTTGCCAGTTTAATTAAATAACTTTTTCCGCCTATTCCTTCAAGTTGTTTTTTTTCTTTAAGGCGATTCCCTAGACTTAAAAGATCGATTGGTTCTTTTTTTTCATAAAGATCCAACATAGACGCAAAAATTATTCCGTGTTTTTCTGTATAAAAATCTTTTGGTTCAAGAATATCGGCAATTTTTACTAAAGCGTTTTTGTCAATTAAAAGCGAACCTAAAACAGATTGTTCAGCTTCAATATTTTGCGGAGGCAAAAGTCCGATTGTATTGTTGGACATAAGAATGTAGAATTATGAGTTATGAAATATAAATTTATTTTATCATTCCATAATTTTTTATTCAAGTTAATATATTCCACAAATTATCCTCTTGTTAAAATTCGATCCTTAGTGGGGAAGGAATTTTTTTCAGTTAAAAACACAAAAATTATTTTAGAGGGGGCGTTTGTTGTGGTAAATTTTTTTCAAAAAGATTGAATTTAATGTTTTTTAAAATTGACGAAGAGGGGATTGAGTCAAAAATAAATTTAAAAATTACTTAATTTATGTTAGACTACTAAATGTAGAATGTAAAGTTAAAAATGTAAAATATAAATAAATTTCAATAAACCAAATTTTAATGACCAATTAAACTATATTCTAAATCCCAATTGTATTTTGTTTTAAATTTAAAATTTGAGATTTATTAATCATTGAATATCAGGATTTAGAATTTTATAAAAATTTTTCCTAAAATTTTTATCTATTTTACATTTTTTGTTTTACATTTTATGCTTTGTTGTTTTATTCTTTATGCAACAAGAAATTTGGCATGCTTTGCCAGTTCAAAAAATTTTTGAAATTTTAAAAACCACCCAAAATGGCTTGACAGAAAAAGAAGCAAATGAAAGGTTAAAAAAAATTGGTTTAAATAAATTACCTGAAGAGAAAAAAATTTCCATATTAAATATTTTTTTAAATCAATTTAAAAGTCCGCTTATTTATATTCTTCTTGCTGCCACGATAATTGTTTTTATAATGGGAGAAAAGATTGACGCCTTAATAATTTTTGTTGTGATTTTTTTTAATGCAATTATTGGAACAATTCAAGAGGGTAAAGCGCAAAATATACTTTTGGCTCTTAAAAAAATGACTGAAACTTCAACAACAGTAATGCGAGACGGAAAAGAAATTATTATTAATGACATTAATATTGTTCCAGGAGATATTATTATTTTGCAAGAAGGCGAAAAAATTTCAACTGACGCCCGAGTAATTTTTTCCAATACTTTAAAAGTGGATGAGGCGAGTTTAACAGGAGAATCAAATCCAATGACTAAAATTAATACCTCATTATCAGCCGAACACTTATCTGTTATTGATCAAAAAAACATGGTTTTTAAAGGAACTCACGTTTTAAGTGGTAATGGTATAGTTGTGGCAGTTGCCACTGGATTAAAAACCGAGATTGGCAAGATTGCTCAAAAAATTGCCGTGATTGATAC
>JAGUXS010000053.1 GCA_020061725.1 Patescibacteria group bacterium
TGACATATTTTTTCAGAATTATCTGTTGAACCATTATTTATTATTACTATCCTCCAATCAAAATTAAAAATTTGTTTATTACAATGATCCAATAATTCTAAAACATTCCTTTTCAAAATTCTTTCTTCATTATAAACTGGCAGACAAAATTCTATAAACATAAGCTTTATAAAATTATTTTTTAGTAAAAATAGAATTTTCAAGTATTTTCTTCTTGGCCAATACATACTGCAAGGCGGTTTTTAAAACACCAAATCCATATTTTAAACTCTGCCAAAAATTAATTGAAGAAGAGTCATCGTTATATCTAGTTGGGCAACTAATTTCTCCTACCTTAAAGTCCAAAAATAAAATTTGTAAAAGCATTTGATTGTCAAAAACAAAATTATCTGAATTTTTTTCCAAAGGCAAACTTTGTAAAACCCCCTTAGAAAAGGCTCGATAACCAGTATGATATTCAGAAATTTCTTCACCAATCATTAAATTCTCTATAAAGGTTAAAATTCGATTAAATACATATTTATAAATAGGCATTCCATTTTTTATGGCCTTACCCCCTAAAATTCTAGAAGCAATTACAACATCATAAATATTCTCTGCAATTAAAGAGCTCATAGTTGTAATCAAACGTGGATCATATTGATAGTCAGGATGAAGTATAACTACAATATCGGCCTTTAAATCAAGGGCTTTTTTATAACAAGTTTTTTGACTAGCGCCATATCCTTTATTTTTTTTATGAATAAAAATTCTAATTCCTAATTCTTTAGCTTTCATTACTGTCTGATCCGAACTTTTATCATCAACTAAAATTACATCATCAACAATATTAAAAGGTATTTGTTTATATGTTTTTTCTAGAGTTTTTTCAGCATTATAAGCTGGCATTACTACAATAATTTTTTTATTATTTAACATAATGAAAATAAAGTAGAGAACAAATATAAATTAAACAAAGAAGACAATATTATTAATATTTTTAAATTTTCAGATAAAAATTTATATTTATTTCTATAATTTATTATAAATAATAAAAATAGGAATGGAAAAAAATCTAAAGCATATCTATAACCAAATTGCATAAAGCCTATGCCATAATATAGAGATATTGGTATAGCAATAAATATAATAGTTATTAACAAAAGATGAGAAATTTTATCTTTAAACTTTAAAAAAAATAAATAAAACAAATAGGGGGAAGTTAAAAAAATACTCATTCCCCATGGATTAGCCTTAATGAAAGGAAATTTTAAAACTTGGGATAAATTATCCATAAAAATAGGAAGTGGCATACTGAAAATAGAATAATAAATATTTCCTGCTAAATGTTTTAGATTAAAAAGTCCATAATCTCTATTGGCGCTACCTGTCCCATATAATATTTGCAATCCATATCCCTGTTCTAAAAAGTTGTTAAAACGCAAATAATTATAAAAAAATAAAAGGCTAGCGATTAAAATAAAAGGTAATAAAAGTAAAAAAATATCTTTAATTTTATTTTTTATATTTTTTTTATTTAGCAATATTTCTAATATAAAAAACAATAATCCTAATCCTGCCGTAACCCTAGTTAAAAATACTAAACCGAAAATAATGCCAATTAAAAAATAGCGCTTCTTATTGAAATATTCCCAGAGAGCAAAAAATATTAAAAAAACTGTAATTACCTGGGCAAAATACCAACTAGAGCTAATTAATGCCACCCCTAAAAACATTGAAGAAAATAAAAAAGCTGAAGCTAAATATAATGAATCTAATTTGGAAAAATCTATTTTTCTACTAATATTAAATAAAATTAATAAAATTAATAAAATCAGAAAAAATTGTAAATATCCTTGGTAAAAAAATAAATTAAGGAATTTAAAAATAAAAACAGCAGGCATTAAAATAACTGCTGGCAAAGGACCTAATGGCCAATAATATTTATCATTATAAAAAACCATATCGCTATCAGTGCCAATTTTTAAAATAACATCTTTTAAGAAATAAAATTTTCCATGTAAAAAGGAGTCAGCTAAATAAGAAAAGTGTTGGGAGATATTGAAATAAAAATTACGTGCAAAAATTAAAGAAAAAAAGGCAATAATTAAAAATAATAAAGGTATATTTTCTTGAAAGACTAAAAATAAGCCTTTTATATTTTTTAATGTCTTTTTAAAATATTGCATATGTTTAAATATTTACAACATTTTATTATTTAATTTTGTAAATCGATGTATTTCCTTCTTGAAAAGTTAATTCATAATTATTTAAAATATAATTATCAACAGGGTTATTTTTGTTATAATTAAATTTTTCAACTATTTTGTAATCTAATACAGCACAAGATGGATGATACTTTTCAAGCATTCTTCTGGCCTCTAAAAATTGTTCTTTGGTTTGTTGATTGGTTATTAGAAAAGAATAACGAGTAGGATTTAATTTTTTTGTTTCAAAATACATTCCCGGAATAAATGGACCAGCATAAAGATAAGAACCCGGACAATTATTTTTTATGTAAGAGATAACTTCGTTATCTTTTATAGAATGAAAAAAGAAAGGGGAATAAGCTATAATTAATATTGAAGGATAAATGATTACTAAAGCAGCTAATGGTATTATTAAGTAATAATAATTTTTTTTCAAGAAGTCAAGGGGTTTTATTTTTTCTAAAGATATTGGCAAGATAGAATAAAGAGGAAACAAAATTAAAGAGATGTGATAAAAATCTGGTCGAGAAAAAGTAGATAATAACAAAAAAAATTGAAGATAGAATAATAACCAAATTTCTCGAACCCTCTCTTTTCTTAAAAGCCAAAGCATTGAAAGGGAAACCATAAGAAAAAAAGTCAATAAATAAAAGGGTAATTTATTAGTTTCTATGTAATTAAATAAGGGGAAGATAATTAAATCTTCATATAATATTTGCAGAGGCCATTTTAGTAAAATCAGAAGAGGCAAAAAGGAAA
>JAGUXS010000005.1 GCA_020061725.1 Patescibacteria group bacterium
AATTTTTCCCCTGATTTTCTAAACAAGGAATTATTTTTTTTAAATATTTTTTTAATGACAAAATGTCTTTTGATTGTTTTTTAATAATTCCCAAATTAGCCAAAACCGTCAACATACTTGAAAACGTATAACCAGTGGCAAATCGAGGCTGAAAAGTTGATCCGTCATCCGGGTATTTTATAAAAGGAATTTTGTCTTTTAAACACATTTTTTCTAATTTTCCTCCAACGCAAAATCCTACTATCGGTACTAGTAATTTTTTCTTTAATATTTCTTTATAAACACTGAGAGTTTCTTCGGTATTTCCCGAATAAGAAGAGATAAAAACCAAACTATTTTTTGTTGTTTGATGTGGCAAAGAATAAATTCGATTTATAATAATCGGAATTTTTAATTCTTTTTTGAGTTCTAAATATGTTTGAATAATCTCCCCAGGCCAAGCGCTTCCACCCATTCCGCAAATAATTATTTTATCAAATTTTCTTTTTTTTATTTTCAAATTAACAGATTTAGCGATATTAATGCCAATTTCAAATTGTTTATAGGAATTTAAAATTATTTCTCTTGTATTTGAGTTGTCGTATTTTTTAATTTTTTCTTTAAAATCCATAAATAATTAAATTAATTTTTTTTGTAGCCCCACGGGGAATTGAACCCCGGTTTTCAGGATGAAAACCTGATGTCCTAACCATTAGACGACAGGGCCAAATGAAAATAAGTTCAAAATTTAAAGCCGTAAAGTATAAATTACGATTAAAATTAATGCTATAATGTTAGCATATTTAAAAAATAAATCAAACTATGTCAAATCGCTTAATTTTTTTTCTTATTATAATTTTTTTAATTTTTCTGGTTTTATTATGGCCAAAAGAAATAAAAAATAAATCCAGCGCGTTCCAGCAAAACATTAAGCCGCATAAACAGAATTATAATATGTCTTGGAAGGCGTTAGATAAAAATTTTATGTCTAAAAAATCCATTCAAAAAATAGAAGAAAAAATTAGGCCAACTTATGTGGCTGGACAATTTTATCCAGCTTCAAAAGAGGAATTGAAAAATACAATAGAAAGTTTTTTAAAAAATATTCAAAAAGAAAAATTTGATAAAGAAATAGAAATTAAAGCTCTAATTGCGCCGCATGCTGGCTATATTTTTTCTGGTCAAATTGCCGCTTTGGGATATAAACAATTGGAAAACAATTTTAATAAAATATTTATTCTGGCTGATAATCATAATTCAAATGCGTTTTATTTTGGAGTTTCTATTCCAACAAATTTTACTCATTTTCAGACACCTTTAGGAAAAATAAAAATATCCAATTTAACTAATTCTTTTTTTAAAAAAAAATTATTTAAAAATATTCCTCAAGCTCACGAAACTCATATCATTGAGGTTCATTTGCCATTTTTACAAAAAGTTTTATCAAATGATTTTGAAATAATCCCCATGGTTCTTAGCGGTTTAGATAAAAATCAAAGAAAAGAATTGGCTGATTTAATTATTCAAAATTTAGATTCTAACACTTTAATAATTATTAGTTCTGATTTGTCTCATTTTTATCCTTATGATAAAGCTGTAAAATTAGACAAAATTTGCCTAAAGGCGATTGTTGAAATGGATTTTGAAAAAGTTGAACAATGCGAAATTTGCGGACCCGGTTCCATTTTAACTTTAATGGAAATCGCAAAACAAAAAAAATGGAAAACAAAATTATTGGATTATAAAAATAGCGGGGATGTAACTGGAGATAAAAATGGCGTTGTTGGATATGGAAGCATTATTTTTTATCAAGAAAAAAAATCCGATGCTTTGAAAACGTTGGACAAAAATGAACAAAAAATACTTTTGGATTTAGCTCGCAAAAGCATTGAATTGCAAATCAAAGAGAATAAAATTTTTAAACCAAATTTAAATTTAATTTCTCAACATTCAAAACTTTTGGGAAAAAAGGGGACTTTTGTCACTTTGTATAAAAATAAAAAATTAAGGGGTTGTATTGGAAATATTTTACCGCAAGAAGAATTGTATTTATCTGTTCGAAATAACGCAATTAACGCGGCAATTAACGATTCAAGATTTACGCCGGTTGCGCAAGAAGAATTAAACGAAATTGATATTGAAATTTCTGTTTTAGAAATTCCTCAATTAATCAAAGCGAATAATTGGCAAGAATATTTAGATCAATTAATTCCATTGAAAGACGGAGTGATTATTAAATTAGGTTTAAATCAAGCGACATATTTACCCAAAGTTTGGGAACAAATTCCTGAAAAAGAAATTTTTTTAAATAGTCTTTGTCAAAAAGCCGGGTTGGATTATGAATGTTGGAAAAATCCAAAAATTGAAATTTACAAATATCAAGTTCAAATGTTTTAATTTACAATATGAATTCAAAAAATTTTTTTGAAAAATCTTTACCTTTTAAAAATTCAGAACAAAAATTAACTTCTGAAAAATTAAAAGAAAAATTGCAAGATCCTTTTTATTTGCCAACTCGTGATGAAATTTTTCGCGTTTTTAAGTCGTTTAAAGAATGGAGTATTTTTTGTAATAATCCGGAACATCCAATTTTTGAAGCTTTAAATCAAGAATATCTTGATGCGTTAAATAATTATTTTTTACAACAAGCAGAAAATTTCAACGCAACTAAAAATAAACCCCTTGTAATCCTGGAAGTTGGAGCAGGCGACGGCCATCTTGCTTATTTTCTTCAAGAAAAAATAAAAGAACAAAAATCCAACAAAATTAAAATTCTTGCTACTAATTTATATACAAAGGAATGGAAAATTAAATCTGTGTTTCCAGTAGAAAATATTAGTCAAAAAAAAGCTATTTAAAAGTATCACCCTAAAATTATTATTTGTTCTTGGATGCCTCCTAAAAAAGATTGGACAAAAAATTTTCGGGCAGTTGATAGCGTTGAAGAATATATTCTTATTGGTGAGAAAGATAGTAATTGTTGCGGAGATCATTGGTTAACATGGGGATCGATTTTTATTTTAATAAAAAAATAAAAAATCCTCCTTATAAAAATGAAGGATTTGAAAGAATTGATCTTGATAAGATTAGCAAAAAACAAATTTGTAAAATTGATAGGTGGGAAATAGGAATAAGTGGACATTCTCACACAGTTTCTTTTAGAAGAAGAAATAAAAATTAGATTGTAGAAAAATAGAAAGTAAAAATATAATTTAAACTTAAATTAGCTAAAATTAGACACTGAGATTCTTATTTTGCATTATGTCTAACATTTATAACTTTCAACTTTATAATTTTATAACTTTATTTGTTTCATTGCCATTATAACTTTTAGTATTATTCTGCAATTCATCTTTAATAATCTGTGTAATTACATTTTTATGTAAATTATATTCGCAAAAAATCGCTACGGAAATTACCGTTGTCCATAAGCCATCTTTATTGCCTTTGGCTGATTGGCAAATATTGGTAGTTTTAAAAATATGCCCGCTAGTTTTATAAATTTGCTCGCGCTCTTCCCATGCCTTATTAGCGTTAAATTCAATACCTAAGGTTGTGGCTAACATAGTAGCGGCTAAATCTTCGGCATAGTCACCTGTTTTTTTCGCTACTTCGCCGAAAGCATGATGTTCTGATAAGTAACCATAGTTTTTCCCATCACTAGGCCTGGCCACACCAATGGCGGCAGAGATTAAACGATTAGGTTCATTAGTTTCGCTTCTAGCCATAACACAAAAAACTATCTGGCCAGAATAAAGCATTTTTTTACCTTTTTCTTTGGAAATAATATAACAATTTGGCGGTAAAATACTTGAAACCATAACTAAATTATATTTTTCAATATCGGCATTTCTAAGCGCTATCTCAAAAGAGGCTAATTTATCTTTGTGAACGCCTACTCCTTTTGTAAAAAATATTTTTTTTGGTGTGAACATAGTTTTTTATTTTTTTCCTTTTGATTAAAAATAAAAATTAATTTAAAAAATTAATAAGCGTCTGATGGTAATTTATATGTGAAAACTATTTTTTATTATACAACTTTCAAATTATTTTGCAATTTATGCATATATTTCATCTGGTTTTTTTAAAAAAAATATGCTATAAGTTAATTAACT
>JAGUXS010000044.1 GCA_020061725.1 Patescibacteria group bacterium
GTTAGTTGTTTTTTTTATTTCTTCTTTTTTTTCTTCTTCAAATATTTTTTCAAATTCTTCTCTCTCAATGCTTTCTTTTTCTAATAATATTTTTGTGATTTTATCTAAATAATGTTTTTTATTTTTAATAATATTAATCGCTAGTTTATGAGCTTGGTTAATAAATTGAGAAACTTCTTGATCAATAATTTGTGCTGTTTTCTCGCTAAAATCTCTCTGTTCAGAAATTTGTTTACCCAAAAAAACCATTTCTTCTCTTTCGCCAAAAGTTTGAGGGCCTAAAATTTCACTCATTCCGTATTCAACAACCAATTTTTTAGCCAAACGAGTCGCGTGTTCAAGATCATTTGTCGCGCCAGTGGTGACTTCATTAAAAATCTCTTTTTCTGCCACATAACCGGCCAATAAGCACGCGAGTTCAGATGTCATTTCAGATTTAGAATGTAAATATTTATCTTCTTCTGGAAGTTTTAAAGTATAACCAGCCGCTCGACCGCGAGAAAGAATAGAAACTTTTCGCACTGGAGTACAAAGAGGAAGTTCATGCGCTACTAACGCATGTCCAGCTTCGTGATAAGCGGTAATTTCTTTTTCTTTTTTTGATAAAATATGACTCTTTCTTGCTGGTCCTAAAAGAACCCTTTCAATACTTTCTAATATTTCATTTTCAGAGATTTCTTTTTTATTGCGACGAGCGGTTAAAATAGCGGCTTCATTAAGTAAATTAAATAAATCCGCGCCAGAAAATCCAGGGGTGTGTTCAGCAATTTTTTTTAAATTTATTTTTGCATTCAAAGGTTTTTTTTGCGCGTGAAGTTTTAAAATTTGTTCTCGGTCATTAATATCTGGTAGATCTAAAATAATTCGACGATCAAATCTTCCCGGTCTTAATAAAGCAGGATCCAACACATCAGGTCGATTTGTCGCGGCAATCACAATGACATTGTCATTAACTTCAAACCCATCCATTTCAACTAAAATTTGATTTAATGTTTGTTCTCTTTCATCATGCCCTCCGCCTAATCCAGCCCCTCTTAATCTTCCAACCGCATCAAGTTCATCGATAAAAATAATCGCCGGAGATTCTTTTTTTGCTTTTTTAAATAAAGAACGAACTCTTGAAGCGCCTACTCCAACAAACATTTCCACAAATTCCGAGCCAGAAATAAAGAAAAAAGGGACATTGGCCTCGCCTGCTATAGCTTTCGCCAAAAGAGTTTTTCCTGTGCCAGGAGCGCCAAAAAGTAAAACTCCCTTAGGAATTCTCGCTCCCAATTGAATAAATTTTTGCGGATTTTTTAAAAATCCAACAATTTCTTTTAATTCTTCTTTTGCTTCTTTAGCCCCAGCCACATCTTTAAATGTTACTTTCTTTTTTTGATCGTTTTTTTCAACTTTTTTATCTTCAACTTGTCCAAACATCATTGCTTTCGCATTCATTCCTTGCACTTGGCGAGACATGAAAAAAATTAACAAACCAATTATAAGAAAAGGAACAAGAATGGGAAAAATAAAATTTGCCCAAAACGCTGATTTAGTTTCATCTTTTATTTCAATAGAAATTCCTTTTAATTTTTCTGGGTTTACTTGATAATTTTTAAACAAAGCGCTTAAAGAATCAATATTTTCTTTATTAGAAATTTTTTGCGTTCCATCTTTTAAAGTAACATATAATTTATCTCCTTTAACCGCGATTTTTTTAATTTTTTCTTCATTAATTTGATCAATCAATTGATTAATTCCTATTTTGGGAATTTTTTTTGTTGATGAATCAGAAAGATTTAATAATCCGGCGATTATTATAAAAATAATAAAAAAAAGCAAGATATTTTTTGTAAGATTTTTCATAGAAAATTGTTAATTAATAGATATTAACAAAAAAGAGAAACTTACGCGCTTAAAAAATTTTTATTTATTTGAAGCATCTATTGTAGATTGTTTTTTTCTTTTTCTTTTGTTGCTTCTTTTTTATCTTGTTCCACCCCTTTAAGACTAAATCCTAAACGATAGGCTTTGGGATTAAAAGAGATAATTTTAAAATCTAAAACTTGGCCAATTTTTAAAACATCAGAAGCTTTTTTAACAGAATTATTAAATTCTGAAAGATGAAGAAGGCCTTGAATGTCTTTATTTAATTCAATAAAAGCGCCAAAAGGATTAAAGTTTAAAACTTTACCTTTAACAATATCCCCAACATTATATTTTCCAATTATTTCTTCCCATGGATTTTTTGTTGTTTTTTTGATGGAAAGAGCAAATCGAAAATTTTTAATTCCCAAAATTTTAACTTTAACCTTACCTCCAATTTTTACAAAATTTTTGAGATTATCCACTCTTCGCCAAGCTATTTCAGAAATATGAACTAATCCTTCTAATCCTTCTTCAAATTCAACAAAAATTCCGAAATCCATAATTTCTTTTACTTTTCCCTCAACTATATCGCCAATTTGAAATTTATTAAAAATTTTGTTTTTTATTTCGTCTGTTTCTTTTTCAGAAACAATAATTTTATTTTCTTTTTCTTGAATATCAATAATAACAACTTTTAATGTTTGATTAATTAAATCTTTTAATTTTTCTAAAATTTTTGTTTTGTTCCCTCCTTCAACTCGAGGATAATGTATGGGGGATAGTTGTGAAACTGGCAAAAATCCTGCGATCGATCCTATTTTAACGATTAATCCCCCTTTATTAGCTTCAATCACTTTTACTTCGATTGTTTCTTTTTTCTTTAATAAATCAAATAAATTATCCAAAGCTTTTTTTTGTCCAGCTTCTCTAAAAGATAATTCCATTTCTCCTCGTTCATTTTCTAATTCTAAAACTATAGCTGAAACCCTATCGCCTGTTTTTAAATTTGAATATTCTTCCAATTCATTATAAAGCTCTCTACCTCGAACTACTCCAACAGTTAAACCATTAATATCAAGATATATTTCTGATTTTGACGCAGATATAATTTCCCCCTCAATTATATCCCCTTTTTTAGGAATATAAGTAAGATCTTTTTGAAATAATTTTTCCAATTTTTCATCTTTTTGAATTTTTGAATTTTTAGTAGACATAAAATAAAATTATCAGTCTTGTTAAATTAACAAACTGATCATCCACAAAATGATTTAAAGTATCTAATTTGGGATGAAAAATAAAATATAATTTCTAATTAATACAGTGTAAAATAAATTTTTACAAAAAGCAAGGAATATAAAAACCTCTCTTTAAAAGAGGTTTTTATTGTTTTTTAATTTTTAATTATTACGAATTTTTTGGAGCTTTTTCGAGTTTTACTTCAATCGTTTTTTTCATTCCTTTATGCAGAATTTTTAATCGTATTATTTGATTAATTTGTTTTTGTCTGATTATTGAAGAAAGTGATTTATTTTGTTCAAGTTTTATATTGTCAATTTCAAGAATAATATCGTTTTCCACAATTCCCGCTTTATCAGCCGGTGATCCAGGAATTACCGCTAATTCTTCTTGTGTGCTCCCTCGCAAAACAAGAGCTCCATAATCAACAGTTAAATTATTTTTATTTTTTAAACTTTCTGTTATTTGTACATATCGTACTCCAAGATAAGGACGGACAATTTCGCCATATTGTTTAATTGAATCAGTAATATTTTTTATTGTGTTGCTTGGCAGAGCAAAACCAATATTTTCCGCTCCACGTGATACCGCTACATTCACTCCGATTACCTTGCCAGTTATATCCAAGAGTGGGCCGCCAGAATTTCCCGGATTAATGGCGGCGTCGGTTTGAATTACCCCTTCCAGCTGTTCTGATTTACCAAACATATTTCCGGCAATAACTGAACGGGAAAGACCAGAAATAACACCGACGGAAACTGAATTTCTAAATTCAGCAAGAGCGTTGCCAATAGCAATAACTGTTTGACCGGGTTTTAATCGATCTGAATCGCCGAATGATAGATACGAAAAGTTATTACCTTTTACTTTAAGAATCGCCACATCCAGCATAGAATCTTTTGCTAGAATTTTCGCGTCAAACTTTTTGCCTTCATTAGTAAGTACGGTGTATTCAGCTTTATCATCGTCTATTACATGTTTATTGGTTACAATATAGCCGTCAGTTGAAATAAAAAAACCAGATCCGCCACCAACTTCACGCCTTTCTGCGCCATTTTGTTTTTGTTGCGGGATACGAAATCTAAAGTTTTTGTTACCAAAAAAGTCGTCGAAGAAATCGTCGCCAAACGGGTTAAACTCTTGATAATATTGTTCGATAATGGGTACATTTTTTGTAATTACAATAGAAACAACTGCCGGATTAGCTTTTTCAACAATATCAATAATACGAGATTCCTCGGCAATTATATTAGCATTAATTGTTTTATTTGATATATTTTTTGTTGTTTGATTATTTTTATTTAAAAAATAAACGATTACTCTATCTATTGAGTCAATTTTTACAACAACAAAAATCCATATAGCCAATATTAAAACAATAGTAGTAAACAAAGTTGTAAGTATGCTTATAATAATAGTTGTTTTGTTATTTTTGATGATTATTTTAAAATTATCATTCATATTTTATATTTTAAAAAATTATTTTTTTAAGTCAATGGGGGTATTGTAGTGATATAATAATATTTTGTCTTAAGTTAAATAAAAATGTTATATAGTCTCTTATAAATAAATTTAATTAAATTTATTTTTATAATTTCGCATTCATAATTCATAATTTATACCCCGTCTTCTCTTATATAATTCCAAAGTATTTTTTAAAGCCATGGCAATGGTTATTGGTCCGACACCGCCGGGAACCGGGGTTAAATAGCTGGTTTTATTTTTTACATCTTCAAAATCAACATCGCCAACAACCCTATTCCCTTGTTTTGTAATGCCAATATCTATAATTATTACTTGATCTTTAATCATGTTTTTTTTAATAAATTTAGGTTTTCCAACAGCAACAATTAAAACATCAACTTGGATAGTTTTTTTAATTAAATTTTTATCATCGGCATTAATTGTTTCTACATCGGCCCCTTGACATCTTAAAATATGAGCTAAGGTTTGACCAAAAATACTAGAGTTAGAAATAATGCAAACCAGTTTGTTTTTAATTTTATAATTTATACTATTTAATATTTCTAAAATTACCGCAAACACAGGGGGCATTAAATACGATAAATTGCGATTATTTAATATTTTTTTTAAATTGCTTGGATGAAAACCATCAACGTCTTTTAATGGATCAATGGCTTTAATAATAACATCTGTATTTAAATTATTAGGCAAAGGCAACTGGATTAAAATTGCGTCAATTAATTTATCTTTGTTTAAATATTTTATTATTTCTAAAATTTCTGATTCGCTAATATTTTCTTCGTATCTATATAAATGTGTATTAATGCCGACTTTTTTAGCTTCTCTTTCTTTAAGATTCACATAGAGTTCGGAATCTGTTTGTTTGCCAATTAAAATAATAGCTAAATTAGGTCGCGAATCACCCAGTTTAATTACATCTTGAGCGATATTATTTTTAATTTTTTCAGCTATTTCATTTCCTTGTATTATTTTCATAATAGGGATTAGAGGGTTAGAGATTGGAAATTAGAAAAAAATTTAATTTAAATTATTTAAATTAAATTTATAGCGATTAATTGTTGGTTTTATCATTTTTAATTCGTGATTCATAATTTTGTTTATTGTAAGCCACAAGCCTAGTTAATTAAATTCTCTATCTTAATTTTTTCTTTTCTAAATAATTCTAAATCTTTTTTGTTAATAAAAAAGATTTTTTTATTTTCATTTTTATTTTTAATTAAAATATACGTTGCATTGTAATCAAAATCATAAGCCCACAAAACATGAGCTGTTGTTTTTAAAATTAAATTAAAAATTTCTCGAGTATTTTCCTTTTGATAATTTGGGATTTCCAAAACAAAAGTGAAAATTTTATCTTTTAATCCCCACTGGATTTTTTTAGTTTCAAAAGTTCTTTTTGTTTCTTTTTTTTGAAACCAAAAAAAATTTTTTTCTTTCAAATCTTTTTTTGTAGTGGCTATTTTAATTCGTTGGGCGATTTGTCCGACTAAAAAATTTGGTAAAAATATTTCTTCAATTTTGAAATTTTTCCCTTCCCAATCGTCAATTGCTTGTGGATTTTTATTTAATCCATTAATTAGTCTTTGAGAAAATTCACCTTTTGAAATATTAAGCAAACGAACTTTTAAAACATCGGGGAAATAACCAATAATAGAAAGTTCATCTCCACTTTTTATATCGGTTGTTGTAATCACATAAAAATCTAATTTTTTATCAGAGCTTAAAGCAACTCTGTGGGTAAGAAAAATAACTCGATCAATTTTTTTCGCTATTTCTTTGTTAAATAGGGGTTCAGTATTTTGATCACCCGTTTGATTGTCTAATAAATTATTTACAGGAAAATAAACTCCGATAGTTTTATTAATAATTTTTACTTTTATATCATGGCCATATTCTTTTTTTGTTAATTCTATTAATTCTTTTTTTATTTTTTCGTCTTTATCAGAAAAAGTTTGATTAAATAATTTATTCCACCATGTGTTTGTGTTTTTGATTTTTGGAAGTGTCTCTTGAGCGTTGAGGTTATTTGTCTCTGCGATTATATGCGAGGCATTTTGGCGAGTGAGTAAATTTAATTTACAACCAGTGAGTAATAATGGGAGAAGTAATATTAGAAATATAAAAATTGAATTTTTAGAAATTTGAAAGAACATAAAATTAACTTACAATTTTAAGATTTAAAAGTAATCTCAATAAATAATGAAAAATTAAAATTTTAAAATGTAAAATGACAGCGCAAAGTTTAAAATAATCGTCAGATAGATAAAATTTAAATTTATTTTGAATTTAAATTGTTGTTTTTCGTTTTACGTTTTGTATTTTATTATTTTACAACTGTCATTTTACATTTTAAAATTTACATTTTTGTTTTCTTCGGCTGATGAATAGGGGTTGGTTTTTGTTGGAAGGCTTGTTTTAAAAAAATTTCCTTAGGATTGTAATTTGTATTTTTTTATTCTAATGTTTTTTCTTCTTTCTTTTTTGTAAAGCAGTTATTGCAATAAACAGGTCTGATTCCATCTGGTTTAAATTTTACTTTTATTTTTTGTTTACATTCCCAACACTCTGTTTCAAATTTTTCTTTTTTTATTTGTTGCGTTTGAGTTAAAAAAGTTTGTGAAGAATCAGAAGAAATATTTTCTTGAGAAGGGGCAAATTCTATGCCTAATTTTTCTAATTCCAAATAAGATTCTTTTTTTGTTGATTGAGATGAACGAGTTGGTAAAAATTCTTTTGGTATTTCTATTTCTCCTTTTTTGGCCTTTTTTAAACAAGATTCGCAAAAAATCGGCCTTTTGCCATCAGGAAGAAAAATTACTTTAACTTTTTTTTTGCACAAACTACAACCCGCGTCATATAAACCGGAAGGGCTGGGACGAGGACCAGCAAACGTTGATGATTTTGAAGCTGATTCTTCAAAAATTCCAGACCAACGAGCGATTTTTTCTTCTACCACTTTCCGAGGTTGACCGTATCTTTCTCTAGAAACTTTAATAATTTTTTCCACATTATTTTTTTCTTTAGAAAGATAATTTATTGGGGCTAATGTTTGAGCTGAAAAAGGGGGATTGGTTATTCCGTCGATCATTAACTTTAAATAAATGTTATAATTTGGCAAATTAACTAAATCTTGAATAGTAAATTTTTCAATAAATTCATTTTCTAAAAATTCGGCGTCGCTGGCGCCAATGCGGAAAACAATCATTGTTCCGACATTGCCAAAAATTGCGTCTCTAACTTTTGTCGATGTTTCTGTGATTAATTGACCAATGTATTGATGAGCGATAATTAAATTAAGACGATATTTTCGCGCTTCAGATAAAATTGAAGCAAAAGAATCAGTCGCAAAATTTTGAAATTCGTCAACATAAAGATAAAAATCTTTTCTTTCTCCTTCGGGGATTCTTACTCTTTCCATAGTTGATAATTGAATTTGAGTGATTAACATTGATCCCAAAAGGGAAGAATTGTCTTCGCCGATCCTTCCTTTTGAAACATCGACTAAGAGAATTTTTCTATTATCCATTATATCGGGAATATTAATGGTGCTTTTTGATTGGCCAACAATGTTTCGAATTAAAGAAACGTTTAAAAATTGGCCGACTTTATTTTGAATTGGAGCGATTGCTTCATTGCGATAATTTTCTCCCCAAGCCTGAAATTCATTTACCCAAAAAGATTTAACAACCGGGTCTTTTATACTATTAATAATTTTTTGGCGATAATTTTTATCAACTAAAAGTCGAGGGATGCCTAAAAGTGTTGACCCGGGTGTGTCTAAAAGAGCTAGGATGCAATTACTTAAAATATATTCCATTCGAGCTGACCAAACATTTGCCCAAATTTTAGTGAAAACGCCAATTAATCCAGAAGCGATTAAATGTTTAAATTTTGGATCTGAAACTTCTAAAATATTAAAACTAATTGGAAACTCGGTGTCAATCGGATTAAAATAAACAACATCGTTTACTCGATGTGAAGGAATTTGTTCTAAAACTTCTTCAATAAATTGTCCGTGAGGATCTACAATCATCAACCCCTCGCCTTTATAAATATCTTGAATAGCAAAATTTTTTAAAAGCGCGGTTTTTCCGACACCGGTTTTTCCAACAACATACATGTGTTGGCGTCGATCTTTTCGTTTAATGCCAAAACTTTTTTGTTGTTTTCGAAAATTAGTTTTGGCAAAAAAAGTTATTTCTTCATTATTCATAAAAACATTAAAACACAAGAGACAATAAAAACAAAAATAAATTATAAATCCTAAATTATAAATTAAAAAATCTAATCTAAAATTTTTTAAAGCTATCAGCTAACTAATA
>JAGUXS010000081.1 GCA_020061725.1 Patescibacteria group bacterium
GAAGTAACGCGCGGAAGTCTCACTTCCGCACATGCATTTTCTTTTCCATAATTTCATAAGAAAAATTCAATTTAGAAAAATCAAACTTCTAAGAAAGAAAAAAATCAATCAATATTTTGAGATTCAGCCTTAGGAAGGACAAAATCTTAAAGAAACCTCGAAGTAAAAAATTAATAATAAACATTTTTTACGTCCATTTCATCGTCTAATTCTTCTAATATTTTTTCCATTTTTTCTTTTGTTTTTTCTTGGACAGTCGTTAAAGTATTTTTCTCTTTGTTAATCCATTCTATCTCTGAATAATTTATTTTAATTTTTTCTTTTTCTAATTCTTCTTTAATTTTTTGGAATTCTTCTAATTTAATATAAATGACCAATTCTTCATCCTCTTCTTCCATATCTTCAATTTGTAGATCCATTAATTTTAATTCAAATTCTTCTAAATTTATTATTTCCAATTTATCAATTCTAATAACTCCGCATTTTTTAAATTTCCACAATACACTATTTGGACCACTCAAATTTCCACCATATTTATTTAAAATACTTTTAATATTGGCCACGGCTCGATTTTTATTATCAGTCAAAACTTCAATAATTAAAGGAATTCCGTCTGGACCAAAACCCTCATAAATAGTTTCTTTAATTTTAATCCCTTCTAACTTTCCAGTCCCGCGTTTAATAGCTCGGTCAATATTTTCTTTTGGCATATTGGCTTGCTTAGCTTTTTCTATAGCTAAACGAAGCTTAAAATTGCTTTCCGAATCTTCACCTCCCTCGCGAGAAGCAATAGAAATTATATTTCCAAGTTTAGTAAAAATAGCGCTTCGCTTAAGATCGGTTACTCCTTTTTGTCGTTTAATTGTCGCCCATTTAGAATGTCCAGACATAAAAATAAAAAGTTAAAATTATTTTGTAGTTCCCCAATCTAAAATAGGATTTTTTTTACCTTCTTTTTCTTGAATGTATTTATAGACGCTTAGGGCCGCTTTAGCCCCTTCGCCAGCCGAAATAATTATTTGTTTATAATAAATATCTGTAACATCGCCAGCGGCAAAAATTCCCAAATGAGAAGTTTGACAATTTTTATCAATAATAATTTGATTTTTTTCATCTAGATCAACTAAATTTTTAACAAAATCCGCTTTTACTTCATAACCAATTTCCACAAAAATACCTCTTACTTCAATTTCTTCTTTTCTTTTGCTACTTATTTTACTAACAATAATTGATTTTACAAGTTCATCCCCTTTAATTTCATTAATTGTTGAATTTAAAATAAGTTGAATATTTTTTTGTTGTTTAATTTTTTGAATCAATATTTCTTCGCCGCTAAATTCATCTCGGCGATGAATTAGATAGACTTTTTTAGCAATTTTTGACAAAAGCAAGGTGGCGTCTAAGGCGGCATTGCCTCCACCAATTACGGCAACATTTTTATTTTTATAAAATAACGAATCGCAAGTCGCGCAATATGAAACCCCTCTGCCTTTAAACTTTTCTTCTCCAGGAACGTTAAGATCGCGAGGGGTTAAGCCAAAAGCTAAAATCATCGCTTTGGCTTCATAATTTTCTTTATTAGTTTTAATTAAAAAAAAATCATTTTTAAATTGAATTTCTTTTACTTGATCAAAAATAAATTCTACGCCAAATTTTTTTGTTTGTTGATTAAATTTTTGCATTATTTCAAAACCCGAAATAGCCTCAATAAATCCCGGATAGTTTTCTACTTTTGAAGCCATAGCCGCTTGTCCGCCTAAATCTTTACTAATAACTAAAGTTTTTAACATTCGGCGACTTGTATAAATAGCGGCTGTCATTCCAGCCGCCCCAGCGCCAATAATAATAACATCGTACATAAATATAAATTATAAATTAAGAATTGACATTTGACATTTTATAAATGTAAAGCTACAAGCTGATTTATTCTACTATTATTTTTCTATATTTAATTATCTCACGGCTATGTTTTTTTTGAGCGGAAATTGTAATTAAATTTAAACCAGATTGAAGATTGATTATTCTATTAAAACTCCCATCGGCATTTTTAAAAATTTCTTGATTGTTAATTGTTACATTTGCGTTAACGTCTGTTTTTCCCGCCACTTTAATAGTTGATTCAGAAATAATTAAATTATCTGATGGCTCTTGAATAATTAATTTGGGCGGACTAATAATATTTTTTACTTCAAAAAGTATATAAAATAAAAAAATTATTAAAAAAATTCCAATTAAACTTTTTTTAAAAATATTAGAAACAAACAATAAACGGATTTTGCTTTTTATTTTTGGTGAAATATTAAAATTGTTTCGCCAATCGACAAATAAAATTTTTTGCTCTTCTTGATATAATTTTAAAATCTCTTTTTGATCTAAATTCAACGCTTTGGCGTAAATTTTTAAAAAATTTTTTAAATAAATCTCTCCGGGAATTTTTTTATAATCCCCATTTTCTATAGCGATTAAATATTGAGTTTGTATTTTTGTTATTTCTTCTATTTTTGATAAATCCATTTGTTTTTTTTCTCTCGCTTTTTTAAATTTTTCTCCCAGTGTTTCTGTTGATATTTTTTTAGAAATAAAATTCATAAAATAACTTTTGGTTTTTAACTTTAACTTTTAA
>JAGUXS010000010.1 GCA_020061725.1 Patescibacteria group bacterium
ACTTCCGCATATTTCTCATATTATTAATTAGGTTTTTCAAGTTCAATTATAATAGGCATTCCTTTAAAATTAAATTTTTTCCTCAATTCTTTTTCTAAAATATTCAAACACGCTTGGGGTAATGGAGTTTTTTGTTGAATAACTAAAACAAATCTAAAAGGATTGGTTCCTATTTGGCTAAGTTTAAAAACTGAAAAAAATTTTTGCTTAACAGTTTTTGGATAAAAATTACGTTCCGATGGATGAATAAAAAAAGAATACTTTTTTATCATTTCTTTTAAAAATTCATCTAAATCTTTTTGATTAATTATTTTATTTAATCTTTGTTTAATTTGTAAAGCTATATTTAAAATTTTTTTTATTTCAAAATTTTCTTTAGCTGAAACAAAAAGAATCGGCGCCCATGAAAGATGAGAAAATTGCCATTTAAAATATTGCATATATTCATTTATTTTTTTTCTTTCTTTTATTGACATTAAATCCCATTTGTTTATTACTAATAAACCCCCTTTTTTTGTTTCTTTTATATAATCAGCTATTCGTTTATCTTGAGAACTAATTATTTTTCCAGCTTCAACGACTAAACAAATTATATCGGCTTTTTTAAACATTTGCAGACTTTGTAATGTTCCAGTTTTTTCTATATAAGAATCTATTTTGTTTTTTTTTCTCAATCCGACTGTATCAATAATAACGATTGGTTGATTTTTATAAATAATTAAAGTATCCAAAACTTCACGAGTTGTATGCGGTTGTTCGCTAACAATAACCCTCTCTTCACCAAGTATAGCGTTTAAAATAGAAGATTTTCCAACATTTGGCCGACCAACTAAAATAATTTTAGTTACTGATTTTTTTGTTAAACTTTCATTATTTTCATCTAATTGAACTGTTGGCAAAACAAAAATTTTTTTTACTATTTCATCAAGAAGATCGCCAGTTCCAATTCCAGTTACCGCTGAAACTAATATTGGTTCACCTAACCCCAATTTAAAAAAATCGCTAGTTAATTTTCTTAAATTATTACTATCAACTTTATTCACTATTAAAATAACCGCTTTTTTAGATTTTCTTAAATTTTTTGCGATCTCTTTGTCTTCAAAAAGCATCCCCTCTCTAACATCAACAACAAAAAGAATTAAATCCGCTTCTTTAATGGCAATTTGAGTTTGTAATTGAACTTTTTTTTCAATTTCATCCATCTCTATTTTTTGTAATCCTCCAGTATCTATTAATTCAAATGTTTTCCCCCTCCAAAAACATTTCATGTAATTTCTATCGCGAGTCGTACCAGCTATTTTAGAAATAATGGCTTTTTGCTGATCAATTAAACGATTAAAAAGTGTTGATTTTCCAACGTTTGTTCGTCCAATAATGCATACTTTCATAGATTAACTTGTAACTGATAGTTTGCAACTTTTTAAAAAATATAAGCAGACAGACCAGTCATTAAATTATAAAAATGAAAATTAAAATATAAAATTATATTATTATTTTATTATGTTTTTCCCTAAAATAATTAAAAAATCAGTTGAAGGAAGATTTTTAATATTTTTAGGAAAAACATTTGAAGGAACAGTGGCGATTTCTTCAGCAGAAGGTGAAGAATTTAAAAAACGAAAAGCATTAGGAATAACAGTGGCGTTAAATTTTTTTTGAAGAAAAGCAAGGGCTTCTGATTTTTGATCAAAACATAAATCATAAATAATTGTCTTTTCATAATTTTGATGATCCGCATTGCTTATTTTAATTATTTTATAATTTAAATTTTTCAAATCTTGGGCTACTTTATTAGCTAAACCGGGATTATCTGTTCCATTCTGGATAATCAAACGAGGTTTATTAATAACAACAAAATCTGTTTTGCCAATAAAATTCTTATCAAAAATATTTTGAATCAATAAAGACATTTCTTTAAAATTCCCTGCTTTAGGATTTAAAATAAAAGCTCCGGCGATTGTTTTTTCCGGATAAAGATAATTAGAAGTATCAAAAAGAAAATGTTGAATTTTAGTAGTGTCCATATTTTTAAATATCGTTAATAAACTAATAATTTCTTTAACATTTAAATTAGTTTTTAAATGATTTTTTAACATTTCATAAATAGCGGAAATTTTTTGAGGATTAATCAAAGTGGAAAGAGATAGAAATTTTTCTTTAAAAGCCACAATTATTTTTTGTTGTCTTTTTGCTCTGGCAAAATCAGACCCTTCTCCATTATTTCCATGACGACTACGAGCAAACGTTAAAGCTTTTTTACTATCAAAATGTTGCCACCCTTGTTTAAATGTTATTTGATGTAAAGAATCATAAAAAGTTTTTTCAATATAAATATCCAATCCGCCAAAATCGTCAATTATTTTTTTAAATCCTTCAAAATCAATTCGAATGTAATAATGAATTGGAATTTCAAATAATTGACTTAAATTTTCTGCGGTAAAAATAGCGCCATTTCCAAATTTTTCGATTTCGCCAAAAGAATTAAGTGTGTTGATTTTTTGCCATCCATAATTTGAAATTGGAACAAAAAGATCACGCGGAATAGAAATCATAGCCATCTCTTTGGTTTTAAAATTTAAACTAATTAACATTGTCGTATCAGCTAAAAGTCCCCCCGGATGATTGTCCCCCCCAATTCCTAAAAGTAGGACATTAACCCTGTTTTGGTTTTTTTTAATTAAATAATCTCCGGCTGGAATAAATCTATAAAATTGATTTAACAAAGAATTTTCTTTTTCTATTTTTTTTAAAGCGCTATTTTTTTTTGATAAAATAATATTGGGCGCGTAAACAGACGCTAATAAAATAACCACAAAAGAAATTATTCCAGCTAAAAAAAAATAAATAAAAAATTTTTTCCAATTTAATTTTTTTTGAGAAGATTTCTCAATTTTTTCTGATAAAGGATTATCTCTAATGAAATTGATTTTAAAATCAGACATAAAAAATGTAAAATTATGAATTATGAATGTAGAAAAATAATAACAAAATTTTTATCCGCCAATTCGCCAACTAACAGACTAATTGACCTAATTGCTATAAACAAATCTAAATTTTAAATTTTTTGAAGATGTGTCGGAGGGGGGGTCAATGATTAAATTTAGACATTGAGTTATTGTGGCATTGTTATTACGGTATTATTTAAATTAATTAAATTAGGGATAATTAGATTAATTTGTTTTAATGTTTTCTTATTTTATTATTCTAAAAACAAAAAGTCAATTTATACCATATTATTGTATTAGAATGTTTTTATGTTATAATATTTTAATATTTTTTATATGCAAGATTTAATTAATAAAGTTAAAGAGTTACAAAGAAAACTTTCCAAAACAGGGAGGTTTCTTTGACTTTGCTAAAAAAAAAGTAGAAATTAAAAATTTAGAAGATGAAATGACTCAATCGGATTTTTGGCAAGATCAAGAAACGGCAAAAAATAAAAGCAAAAAATTAAATAATTTAAAAGAGGAAATATTGACTTGGGAAAAATTAATTCAAGAAACAAATGATTTATTAGAAATTTCTTGTTTAGATAAAGAAGCAAAAGACATTTCCCTAAGAAAAGAAATAGAAAAAAAATTATTTTCTTTGGAAAAAAAATTTGAATATTTTGAATTTTTTATTTTATTTAATCAGAAATATGATTCTTATAACGCGATTATAAATATTCACGCTGGAGCAGGAGGAGATGATGCGCAAGATTGGGCAGAAATGCTTTTGCGAATGTATTTAAAATTTTGTGAAAAAAGAAAATGGCAAGTAAAAATTATTGAGGAATCTAAAGGGGCTGAAACGGGAATTAAAAATATAACTTTAGAAATTCAAGGAAATTTCGCTTATGGATTTTTAAAGTCAGAAACCGGGGTTCATCGTTTAGTTCGCATTTCTCCATTTGACGCGGAAAAAATGAGGCACACTTCTTTTGCTCTGGTTGAAATTTTACCTGAATTAGAAGAATTAAAAGAAATTGAAATTGATTCGGAAGATTTAAGAATTGATACTTATTTAGCCTCAGGACACGGAGGGCAAAATGTTCAAAAAACCGAAACCGCTGTAAGAATCACTCATCTGCCAACTAAAATTGTTGTTAGTTGCCAAAACGAACGTTCACAATCGCAAAATAAAGAAATGGCAATGAAATATTTGCAAACAAAATTATTTCAACAATATTTAATTAAACAACAAAAAGAAAAACAAAATCTTAAAGGCGAATTTAAATCAGTTGAATGGGGAAGTCAAATTCGTTCTTATGTTTTACATCCTTATCAAATGGTTAAAGACCATAGAACTAATTATGAAACAAATGACACAGAAGCCGTTCTAAACGGTAAAATAGATGAATTTATTGACGCATACTTAAGACAGCGCAAAAACACAAAAGACATAAAACATTAAAATATTTAATTTTTAAATTAATTTAAAAATAAACGCAATCAAGTTAAAATAAAATTTTAAGTTTTTAGTTATAACTTTGACTTTTAATTTTGAGATTTAATTTATTAAATTGAAAATTAAATTATTTAAAAATTTAATGAAAATTAAAAATTGAAATTGATTATTTAACATCTATGTTTTTACAAAAATTAGAACTTAAAGGATTTAAATCTTTTGTTGACAAAACAACTTTAGAATTTAATTCGCAAAATAAAACGGCAGGCACAAAAGGAATCGCCGCAATTGTCGGACCAAATGGTTCTGGAAAATCTAATGTGTCCGACGCTATTCGCTGGGTTCTTGGCGAACAAAGCGCTAAATTATTGCGAGTTAAAAAAATAGAAGATGTAATTTTTGCTGGAACTGATAAAAAATCTCAGCTTGGTTTTTGTCAAGTTGATTTATATTTAAATAATGAAGATCATTCTATCCCAATTGATTATTTAGAGGTCGTTATAACACGAAGACTCTATCGCAATGGCGAAAGTGAATATTTAATTAATAAAAACAAAGTTAAACTTCTAGAAATTACCATGCTTTTAGCCAAAGCAAATTTTGGCCAAAAAAATTATGGCATTATTGGTCAAGGAATGATCGATTTTATTTTAGTAATCTCCCCCCAAGAAAGAAAAGAATTTTTTGAAGAAGCGACCGGAGTAAAACAATATCAAATTAAACGTGATCAATCTTTGCGCAAATTTGAAACTTCAAAAGAAAATTTAAAACAAGGAAAAATTCTTTTACAAGAAATAGAACCAAGACTTAAATCTTTGACAAGACAAATAAAAAAAATGGAACAAAAAATAATTATTGAGAAAGAATTAAAAAACTTGCAAATTCAATATTATTTTCATCTTTGGCAAGAATTCAATAAAAAATGGGAAATAGAAAATAAAAAATGGGAAATAGAAAATAAAAAATACCAATTAATAAAAAATGAATTAGAAGATATTCAGAAAAAATTGGGAGTTTTAGAAAAAGAAAGTTCGCGAGAAGAAATTTTTCAAAAACTACAAGAAGAATATAATTCTATATTAGAAAAAAGAAATTTTTTATTAAAAAAGCAAACTATATTAAATGGTAAAATTGATTTGGAATATAAAAAAACCGGACAACAAAATTTAATTTGGTTAAAAAATCAACAAATAGATTATGATAAACAATTAATATTAATTGAAAAAAATTTATTAGACTTAGAAAAAAACATTAAAGATAAAGAGAGAATTTTAAAACAAAGCCTAGATGAAGAAAAGAATATTATTTTTGAAATTAAAAAAATTGAAAAAAAAATTTTTGAAAATAAAAATACATTAGAGACAAAAACCAATTTAAATATTTTCGAAATTTCAAACGAACTTGAAAAAATTTATCAATTACAACGGAATTTTATTGATCAAATAAACAAAATTCAATCTATGAAAGAAATTGAAGGAATAAAAGAAAAAGCCCAAATAATAAATCAAAAATTAGCTGATTTTATTAAAAAAATAAATTCGTCAAATGACGAACAAAAAAATGGATTTCAAAAAGAAATATCAGATTGCCAAAAAAAATTAACCAATTTTTTAAAAAACAAGAACGATCTAATTGATAAAATTGGCTCTTTTAAAATAAATTTAGAAATAGAAAAAGAGAGAGAAAAATTAATGAAAAACAAAAAAAATGAAATAAAGGAAAACTTAGAAAAAATTAAATTTGAAATTAATGCGTGGACAAATAATTTTTCACCCTTGCATTCGCCTATACAAAAAGAGAAAGAAAAAGAAAATAAAAAAATAAAACAAGAAATAGAAAAAATTAATCAAGAATTTAAAAAAATTCAAGAAAAAATAAATGATTTTAATCAAAAGGAACAAGAGAAAAAAAAGAATTTTTTTATTTTACAAAGAAATTTTCAAGACAAACAAAAAGAATTTAATCAAATTTCCACTTTAATTAACGAAATAAAAATTGAATTAACAAAATTAGAAACAAAAGAAGAAGATTTAGCAGAAGAAATTAAAAAAGAATTAGGAGAAAATGAATTAGAAAATATTAAAAAAAATAAATTGAATTTGGAAATAATAAAGAAAATACCCCTTTTTAATACAGAATCTATTATTTCTCGGTTAAAGCATCAATTAGCTTTAATTGGCGGAATTGATCCAGAAACAGCAAAAGAATATCAAGAGACAAAAGAACGTTTTGATTTTCTTTTAAAACAATCGGAAGATTTAAATAAAACAATTATCTCCTTAGAAAAAATAATAATTGAATTAGACAGAGTGATTGAAAAACAATTTAAAAATGCTTTTGAAAAAATTAATGAAAAATTTAAAAAATATTTTAAAATTCTTTTTAATGGCGGCGAGACAAAATTAGTTTTAATAAAAGAAAAAGATGAAATAAAAAATACCACCCAAAAAATAACCAGCGCGTTCGAGGATGGTCAACCCATGACTGAAATTACAGAACAAGAAAAAATAATAGAAGAAGAAATATTCTTATATTCAAAAAATACAATTACCGGGGTAGAAATTTACGCCACTCCACCAGGAAAACGTTTAAAAAACGTTAATACTCTTTCTGGTGGAGAAAAAGCCCTAACTTCCATCGCTTTAATTTGCGCGATTATCGCTAACAATCCCCCTCCTTTTATAATCTTAGATGAAGTAGACGCCGCTTTAGATGAAGCCAACTCGCAACGATTCATTAAAATTTTAGACGATCTATCTCACAAAACTCAATTTATCATTATTACTCACAATCGATCTTCAATGGAAAAAGCTGAAATTCTTTATGGTGTAACAATGAATGACGAGGGAATTTCTAAAATTTTAAGCGTTGAATTGAAAGGAATAAAAAGTTAAAATACAGTGTCCCGACCTCATTGATGTCCGGAATCTTTAAAAATTTTTAAAATTTACTAAAATAAAAAAAAGAAAATTATTATTTTTTAAATTTTTTTATTTTTTCTTTATGTAAAAATATCAAAATTAATTAATTAAAACTTTTCAATTATTTAATCTTATATCACTTGAAATATTACACCACATTAATTTAAAAATATGTTTGCCATCTCTCTAAAAATAAATTTTAATACATTGTTTTTTTGGCACGGGAGCCAGGACTTGAACCTGGAACCTCTGGTTTTGGAGACCAGCGCTCTACCAATTGAGCTACACCCGCACATAAAAATCAAAATTTAAAAAAATATTTAATAATTTCTCCCTTAATTTAATATTTTCTTAATCTCAAAACTCAAATATCAAATATTAAACCTATCTTAAATCCACTATAATTAAGACTCATCTCTTTTAAAGTAGCACAATTTTAAATTTTAAAATTGAACCATTTTTTTAGTATATTATATTGTTCCCTAACCATTTTCTTTTCATTATTAAAAAATATTTTACTTTGATAATCACGTTCAATTTTTTTAATATTGTATTTCATAGTTTTTGAAAAATTACTGTTTACATATTTTCCTACCCACAAATAAAATGGTGGTAAAAAATGCGCTATTGCATCCGCAGAAGCTACAATTTTTTCTTCCAATGTTTTTGGTAGATAATTTCTGCAACGATGTTTTAACACAATATTTTTTATTTTTTCAGCGAGGCTTTGATCGAAACCTTTTGTAATCAATAAATTATAAGTCTTTTTCGATCCTATTTCATCGTGCGGTTCAGCATCTTCAAGTCTTGCTATATCATGAAATAATGAGCCAAGCCAAACTATATTCAAATCAGCTCCATATTTTTTGGCCATTTGTTTACTATATTCAATTACAGGCTTAACGTGAATATCCCAAAACCACTATAAAATCTTTTTGTATCAGCGTCAGAAAAACTATGTTTGGCAATAACTGGATTGTAATGAAGATCTTTTATTTCTTCTTCTAATTTTTTAATTATTTTTTCCATATTATACTCCCTTATATAAAAATTTTTACAAACTAAAAACTATCATCTAATTTATATTATTCAATCTTTGATTCATAAACTTTATTATCAGAAAGAATATAAAGTTTATTTTTTTCTTCATTAACAATAAAATTTTTCAACTGAATAAATTTTTCAGAAGTATATTGTTTTTGAACTTTTCCTTGTTTATCAAGAATTATTAATCTTTTAGTTGAAGGATCTAGAATATAGATATATTTAGAATTAAAACTTGTCCAAATTTTGGTTGGATTTTTTAAAGCCAATTCAAGATTTTTTAAAACAAATTCTTGTTTTTTGCCTTGAATAAATTTCAAAACTTCTCCATTGGATTTTAAAACATAAATAGCGCCATCAATAGCCATTGAAACCCCTTCATTTAAATTAATTTGTTCATCTTTAAGCCAATTATTTTTTTCTCCAAAACTGGTTTGCGTTGGATAATATTTATAAATTTGATTATTTTCCGAATCAAGTAAATAAATTTTTTGAGAATAAATAACAAAATCTTCAATTTTTTTAGTTTCAACTGGCAATTTAAGGGCTATTGATTCTAAATTTTTATTGAGAATATTAAATTTAATTATTTCATTAGCATTAGAAAATAAAATAGAATTTTTATCGTAAGGTTTTGCATTCTCAAATGATTTATTTTCTTGTAAATCCTTAAAAACAGAAAAAATCTTTTTTTCTTTAAAATCAAATTTAAAAATTGAATTATCTTGATTGTAAAAATAAAGTTGCTGATTTAAAAAAACTAAATTAAATTTCTCTTTGCTAAGAGACGAATTAGAATTTAAAAGATTCAAATCTGTTACTATTAAAGGATTTTCAATCACTGTAATATTTCTTAATTGATTAAGTTGAATTTCTGTTTCTTTTTGAATTTTTTGAAATTTTGCTAAATTTTCAGGAGAATCTTTTAATATTTTTTCAGATAATTTTAAAATTTCTTCTAAAGTTTTTTCAGCCCTTTTTTTATCTTTATAAATTAAAGCAGCACCAACAGCGTTTTGTTTATTTTCTATTTTTTCAAGTAATTGTTTATTCTCTTTAATTTGATTATCTTTAGTTTGTTTTCTATCTAACAAAATGATGCTATAAACCAAAAACAAAGCCAAAATTAAAGCGGAAATAAATAATATTTTACTTAGACAAGAGAATAATTTAAATTTATTTGTCAATTTTAATAAAAATGGATAACGAGTAATAAATGATAAATAATACTTTTTTTCTTCCTTTGCTGGTTGGCAAATAGAAAGTTCTTTTTTTATTCCGCATCTTTTTAGAATATTCCATGACTTATTATGAAAAGAGTTAGGTATTAAAGAAATTTTTCCAGCAGAATCTAATGCCACGATAGAAGGCGAAGAATTTATTTTTTTGTGAAATTTTATTTGCCAATTAGAAAATAAATTTAACCATTTTTTTTGAATTTTTAATAAATTCGATAAAAATGAAGGTCTAAGAATTTTATCTGTTTTTTCTCTTTGATTAGCTAATTCAAATAAAGAATTATTAGTTTGAGTTAATTTTATTGTTTTAATTTCATTCCTTTTATTCAATAAACTATTTTTAATTATTACTCCGGCAAAAATATTTTTTGTTTTTAAATTACTTAAAAGATTTTGAAATTTTGAAATAGCCGAATTAACTTCCCAATCATTGATAATTCTTTTTATTTTTTCTGAAGCAATAAAATCAAAAATTCCAGAAGAAGTAAAAAAAATATTATCGTTAACGCTAATTGAACCGTTTGTAATTGAAGAAAATAATTTTAATGGGTTGAACGGAATATTATTTGCTCTAACTTTTTCAATAATATCAATAATTCTATTTTCATGAATCAAAAAAGCTGAAAAAATCTCTCCAATTTGAGCAAAATAAATTGATTCATTTTTTACTATTGCCACAAGCATGTTTATTTTTTTAAACCAATTATTTTGGCTAATTCTTATAATTTTAGCAAATTCTTGATTAGCTTTTTGTAAAATCGTTTCAAAAATTTCTTCGATATTTAAATTTTCTTTATTTACATCCGAACGATAATAATTAACTTGCATCTCTTTAATCATTCGCTCAATAATTTCTTTTTGCGATGTTTTAGAAGAAAAATCAGAAAGAGCGACTAAAATTATCAATTGTCCCAGTTTTGCTTCTCGTTCATTTGAAGGTTCAACAATATAAACATTTCCCCATGTTTCAGTTAATTTTGGATTATTAATTAAAAAGCTGGCGATTTGAATATTATCTTTAGAAAATTTTTTTGAATTAAACATAAAAAACAATTAACATAAAAATTAATTTATAATTCATCTTTAATGTATTGACTTACGATATGTTCTGTATTTTATCACAGAACGTATCGTAAGTCAACAGTTTATATCTATACAGCGATTGATAGAGTAACCAAAGTGCCTTTTCATAAT